>NZ_CP024848.1:0-192500 GCF_003352005.1 Oceanobacillus zhaokaii | reverse complement strand
TTTATTACAATTTGTAAATGTGACAACAGAAATAAATATACCATAGATAAAATACAAGTTCAATATAAAAAATAAAGACCAATAATTAAAATTAATCTTTATTTTGTGTACAATTGTATTGATTCCACTTAATAAAACTTCTCGACTTCATTCTATACTATTACTATGCCCCTCCGTACCAAGCTGCAATCATACTAAATATATGAAAAAACCTCTATATGAAAGAATTCATACAAAGGCCTCTTATCACGTACTACTAGCTTTTCATTTGCTTCGGCATGTATTTCAGACATTCCTGTTCATTCACAACTCTTCTAAGCAATTGAAATAATTTATGATAGCGTTCACGCATTGCTTCTTTTACCTTTTGATCAATTCGGGAATCTCCTAAATCGAATAATAGTTCATCCATTTCACGTTTCAATAGATATTCTATTTCCTTTTGCTCCATTTCATTTATTAACAGGCCCAACATCCATTTCACCTCTAACTTTCTATACAACTCCGATAATTTTCTAATAAACCGGCTTCCTTCTATATACCAATTTATATTTCTCTATTTATTACTCATACTATTCGCAATTAATGACAATTTTTGTCGGTTTCTGTTATAGAAATACAATTTCATTTTTCCGACGCCTATACTATTCCCCAAATTTCTCGTAATTCATCCATCTTTTTGTAATTATTTTATTCTATTATGAATGAATGCTTCAAACAGCGGGGCTTACCGCTAGTTTAATACGAAATAAATTATAAGTTTCGAGCGAGAAGGCTTGTTCATATTTAACTTTTCTCATTCATAGAATATATAAAAGCACGAGATCGAACTGGAGGAGAGAAGATGAATCATTTCTATGTATGGAAATTCAAAAGCTGGAAACGTTGGCTGCTACTTCCCAGTATTGCATTGCTTACCGCTATCCTTTTATGGGTGAATGAAAATGGTAGCTTCTCCGTTTTTTCAAAAGAAGAATCAGTTGCACTCACAAAAGGGAATAGCGACGAGCCAAATATTGGCCTTACCTTTAATATAAGCTGGGGGGAAGAACGTGTGCTGGATATTTTAAATCAGCTTGCAGAGCAGGAAGTACAAGCAACCTTCTTTGTCAGTGGGGAATGGGCCGAACGACATCCGGATATATTGAAGGAGATTTCAGAAGGGAAACATGAGTTAGGAATGCTCGGCTACCGATATAAGAGCTATCTTGATCAAGAGCTTGACCAAGTAAGGAAGGATTTACATTATGCAAGAGAAGTCTTTCGAAAGCTTGGATATAAGGACATCACACTTCTTAGAACACCGAGCGGACATTTTAATAAGGAAGTATTAGAGCTTGCAAAAGGGCTCGGTTTCAAAGTAATCCATTGGAATATCAACCCAAATGACTGGAAAAACCCTGGCACACAGGCAATTGTCGATACAATTATGAAACAAACAACTAATGGCGATATTCTGCTACTGCATGCATCAGACTCTGCGAAACAAACGGCGAATGCACTGAAAACGATTCTTCCTGGATTGGAAAATAAAGGATTCAAGTTTGTTTCAATTACAGAATTGATTAATCAAGCACATGCTGAATCAGAGCTAGTGGAATAGAATCCACTTTTACCATTATCGATAAATTCCCCATATATATATAAAAAGATACCCCTAAAATATCTAGAGGCATCTCTAATTATGCTTTACTCGTCCCTACTTTTTTAGCTGAAGTAGGGGTTTCTTTCTTTTTCGTATGTTCTGTCGTCTTCTTCTCATCCACTTTTGTTACACGATGTAATGCAAGTAATTGGTAAGTATTACATGCTAGTAATGGCGCAATCATGAGCCACGCATAATTAGAACCCTCTGTTTGCAGTCCAGGAACCCACTCAATTGTCGTCATCACAACCATTAGAAACAAAGCAGGAATAAATGCGTGTTTATTCGTTCCCTTCGCTTTAATCTGCGCGATAATCAAACCGTATACAAGAAGTGCGGCAGCCATAAAAATAAACCAAATAAGCGATGTCTCCCCGTCAGCTGCTTTATATGGGAAATAGACCAAATCAAATAGTATAAAAGCGATTAATAAAACCTGCACAGCCGGCCAGAAAGAACGAAAGAATCCGAGGCCGAATCGATGAATAAATAAATAAGCAAAAAATCCTGTCATACTAAGTGCACTAAAGGTAAATCCTAAACCAATATTGAATACGATCAGTCCAAGTATTTCCATAATATTAAATGGACTTAAATTCGCGGCATAGACCTCTGCTTGTACAAAGAAGCTAATGACTAGCCCAGCAATTCCGCCAATGATAAGCGTTTTAAATAAAAAATTTACCAGTTTGCGACTATTCAATCGAAATCCTCCTAATTCGGGTCGATGTTTATATTACAAGTATTTTATCACGACGGAGCACTTTTTTCCTCTAAGAAGTGAATAGTTTATTATTTTGTCACTCATATTAAGGATAAGGAAGGAGGAATTCTGAATGAATCGCAACATGCTTATTACAATTATAGGATTATGCCTCATCGTGTTAACCGCTTGTTCTGGCGGTGAAGCTTCTTCAAACAGTGAAGGTGACTACGAGAAAACCAAGAAAATGGTTGTTGATATATTACAAACAGAGGACGGAAAAAAGGCAGTCAGTAAAATCTTAGCGGATGAGAAAATGAAGCAAGAGCTCGTCATTCAATCTGATGTCGTTAAGAAAGCAATCAATGAAACCCTCGTTTCCGAAAAAGGTGCCGAAATGTGGTCTACTCTGTTCAAAGACCCTAAATTTGTCGAGGGATATGCAAAATCAATGGAAGATGAGCAGAAGAAACTCATGAAAAACTTAATGAGCGATGCCGAATATCAAAAACTCATGCTTGAGCTATTACAAAACCCAGAAATCACAGAACAAAACCTAACCCTTTTGAAAAGCCAGCAATTTCGCTCCCACTTGGAAGAAACGATCCAGCAAACTTTAGAAACACCAACCTTCCAAGCGAAGATTCAGGAAATCTTATTAAAAGCTGCGGAAGAGCAAGCGAAAGGAAAACAAGAAAGCAGTGGTGGTCAGTCTAGCGGCGGCGGTTCTGGCGGCCAATCAAGTGGTGGCGGTGGTTCTCAAGGTGGAGGGGGAAGCAGTGGAGGTTAATACAAAGAGCGCCCAATCAAAGGCGCTCCTTTTTATTCTTCCATTTTCGCAATAACTTTTGCGGCTATCCTATGATATTCTTTTCCGTTTGGATGATCCTCTTGGTATACAGAAGGTGCGAATACTTCCTCTTCCATATATGGCTGCTCCAATTGTAATTGTCCAAGCACCCTCGTTTCTAGCACATCTGCAAGCTTCTTACCTCCGCCTTCACCGAAAACATGTTCTTTTTCGCCTGTTTTTTTGCTGACAAAATAGGACATGTTTTCTACGACACCAAGGATTTCATGATTCGTTTTAATCGCCATTTGTCCTGCACGTGCAGCAACGAATGCTGCTGTTGGATGTGGAGTCGTGACGATAATCTCCTTACAAGAAGGAAGCAGTTCATGTACGTCCATCGCTATATCTCCTGTACCCGGTGGTAAATCAAGCAGCAGATAATCTAGATCTCCCCACTCTACTTCGGAGAAAAAGCTATTCAGCATCTTCCCAAGCATCGGCCCGCGCCAGATGATCGGAGAGTTATCTTCAACAAAGAAGCCCATCGAAATGACTTGCACTCCGAAACGTTCAACAGGAATAATCTTTTTCCCGCGAACTGCAGGACGATTTTCAATTCCCATCATGTCAGGAATACTAAATCCATAAATATCTGCGTCGATAATTCCTACTTTTTTTCCGAGGCGCATTAGAGCCATTGCCAAATTCACGGTTACCGTTGATTTCCCAACGCCACCTTTACCACTTGCTATTGCGATAAATTTCGTCTTCGTATTCCCACCTACAAGTGATGCTTCCTTTGATTGCTCCGCTGCAGGCTGGTATTTACGAATGATGTCATCTGGTAGTTGTTCAAAGCGTAGACCAACTGTTGTAGCACCATTTTTCTTTAATATACCAACAATTTCTTGCTGTAATTGCATTTGTTCCGCTGTATTAATTTTTGAAATCGCTATTTTTACACTAATATGTTTCTTTTCTTCCTTAATGGTAATTTGCTTAATGCCCCCTGTTTCTTCCAGGGTTATATGTAAAAACGGATCTTTTACCGGGTTCAATAGTTGAACAACTTCTTCTTTTGTCATCAAAATAACCGTGCCTCCCTATTCAGCGTTATACATTGTAAGTATAACATAAATGGGAGGAAATCTAAGATTTATGAATCCCTTTTCATTCTTCTTCCTCAATCTCCTCAGTCGAATATCTTAGTATACCTTCATAAATACTAGCAGCCATCTGTTCTTGATAGCTCGTACGCTTCAATAATTCTCGTTCCTCCTCATTCGACAAAAAGCCAATCTCCACTAGTGCACCTGGAATTTTCGCATGCTTTAGCAAATAGATTCCATTAATCTTTAAGGGCTCTCGAGTCGTATTTTCTAAATTACGAATGATTTCCTCCTGAACCATTGTTGCTAAATGTTTATTTTCATCCTGGCTGGGATAATAAAAAGTTTGTGCACCGCGCCAGCGCTTTGATGGTAACGCGTTTAAATGGATCGTCAGAAAGAAATCCGCTTCTTTATTATGAATAAACTGTAGGCGATTACGAATGTCCTCTGCTTTCCTACGTGAAAGACCCCTTGTTCCTTCAGCAGCTAAATCCTTGTCTTCCTCTCTCGTCAAATGAACAATCGCGCCTGATTGCTGCAAATAATTCTGAAGTTTTTTTGAAACCTCTAAAGCGATGTCGTCCTCAAGCGTACCATCCGAACCAACAGCACCACCATCTGCTCCACCATGACCGGGATCAAGCACAATTACTTTCCCTGATAGAGGTAGCGAGAAATTGGGATTCGATGCAGAATTGTCTTTATCAATAGGATAGAAAATGAGTGCAGTTAATACTAAAACACCAATTACCCAGAAAAAGGGTTTATTCAATCGTTTCATATCATTTCCTCCTAACTCATGCTCCATTATTTTATGGGACAAGATTAGGATTTATGACAAATTCATGAGGACATTTCGCTATTTTTAATTAGAAAAGTTTACTATAATTAATATAATGGGTAGAATAATAGTAATAGAAAATTACACATAATGGAAAGGGGTCAGCAAGATGACTTGGTTAGGAATTGGCGTACTTGTTATCGGTATTGCACTTTTAGTACTTGTTATCGTGTTAATAAAACCACTGCTTAATTTAGCAGGTGTACTTACAAGCGTACAAAAAACGACGGATCAGTTACCAAATACAGTTTCAGACTTAACTTCACAAACAAAAGAGGTAATGGGGACTAGCGTGGAAACGCTAAATCAAGTGAACACACAAATCAAAGAATTAAGTCCACTCTTTTACACAGTCGGAAACCTTGGCAGAGCAACAAACCACTTAACCTCATTAGTAGTCAATGTAGCAGATGAAACGAAAGTAAAAACAGAATCTGCTAATCAACTTACCACAAACAAGAACTTAGAAGGATTATACGGTGTGTTAACGTTAGGATATTTCTTATTTAAAAGTGGAAAAAAATAATTTAAAAGGATGTCCGCTGTTAAGTGCGGACATCCTTTTTTGATAGTAAGAAAGCTTACTACATAATTGAACTTCCTGTCACCGAAAGGCTTAGTGACAGCAAAGTTTTTTAAAATAATGTTATAATTTAACGGTCTGATCAACTTCCCGTTTAATTTCTTCGATCTGATTCGCGCGCTCCATGCCATCTATATAAAGCTTATTCTCAGCTTGCCTAAATCGCTCAATGATAGAAGGCTTATCTTCCTTCAAGTGGCCTGTCGATTTATTATCGACAAGAGCAAGCACCGCGCCACCTAATAAACCTGCTAAAACTGCTGGTATTACTAGCTCCGGATTATTTGTATTCATTCGAAAATGCACCTTCATCCTGTTTCGCCTGCTTACGTTTCTTTAACCAGTAGTAACCCAATGCAAAGGTACCGTAAATACCACCAAGCTTCTTCTTCTCTGTAATTTCATTACCTTCTTCGGTTTTCGTTTTAATCGAATCGGTAACATCTACTAATGAAGAAGAGAACTTCCTTGTTACATTTCCAACATCACCCATCACATAAAACAATGGACTTAATTGTTTTAACTTGTCATTTACATCGACTAATGTATTGTTGCTCTCATTGATAATGTTTCCCGTTTCTTTAAAGATATCATCCAGCTGCTTAGGTAGCTGTTGTACCGTATTATCCATTCCTTTAAGTACACCGGCAAGATTGTTTAACACATGTCCAATAAAAATTGCTAAAACAATAAATGCAATACCGATAAGCAAAACACCTATTCCAACTAATGTCATCTAGTATCCCTCATTCCCTGTATTTACTGGTACAATATCTGTCTTTTCTCGGATTATTAATTCATTTTTACGAGTTGGTCTATTTTTCCATTTTGAAAATACTTGAGATACAGCTTCACTCCATTTCAGCACTTCAACAATCGGTTTTAGGCTTTGCTGGAATTGTTCATCGTTTAACTTAGCTGTACTTTCCTTATATGCTTCAGTAAGCGTATGGACGGATTTCCCAACATTATCAATCGAATCAAAAATACTATCAGTAGCTCTCATCTTCTCCCCAGTATCATCTACTAGCTTAGACGTCTCACTAATTGAGCTCCTTAATTGCGGGGTAATATATTGAAGTTGCTGTTCTACTTCTTTCAAAGTTATTCCTAGTGATTTTGTAATATTGGCCACTCGCTTTAAAACAAAGGAAATATAAATAGCTGCTATCGCAAATCCAATGGAACATAGAAGAATCGCTAAGTAAATTATTGCCATATGTATAACCCTCCCTTATGAACACGCTCTTATAGAGGAAGTTCAAAAATTCCGGTAAAAATGACACATCGAATTTCTTCGTTGGCTTGCGTTTCCGCTACTCACGTATCAGAAGCATACGTTCCGTTGCTCAAAGCTACGCCGCCTCGAAATTATCGGTCCTTTTTATCCTCCCCTTTAAACACGCTCTTATAGTAAATATTATACCACTTGTCCCCATAAATAAAACGTTAACGTGTTTTTATTCGATCGAAAGATTTAACAAAGTGGTTTGCGGGTATAGAATAGCAAACCACTTTGGAGGAATGATGATGGCAACATTGAAGTACTATGTTACTGGCTTGATTAGGGAATTTAAAGAAGACAATGTTACACTCCTTGCTGCAGCACAGGCTTATTATTATCTTCTGGCAGTATTTCCATTACTTATCGTTTGTTTTGCCATTATTCCTTATTTTAATATTGATGCAGATCAGGTATTACAGTTTATACAATCTTTCGTGCCTGGTGAGATTGCATCGATGTTTGAAGAGAATATTGTCAGCTTTATTGAAACCCCACGTGGTGGGCTCTTGACAGTCGGGATCATTGGGGCAATCTGGTCTGCATCGAACGGTGTCAATGCCTTTATTAAATCGTCGAATGAAGCATACGAGGTGGAGGAGACTCGTTCCTTTATCGTTATTAGGCTCATTGCCTTTGGATTAACGCTTGGAATGATAATCGCACTCATTGTTGCGATTCTATTACCCATTTTTGGAAACATTATTGTTGATTTCCTCGGTTCCTATTTAGGATTTACGAACGAGATGAATGTATTATTGCAGGTCGGCAGATGGGTGATTAGTATTGTGGTATTATCTACTTTCTTACTTTGTCTTTACCGCTTTGCACCAAACAAAAAAATACCGTTTAAGCATATTATAATCGGAGCAGTGTCTGCTAGTATCCTTTGGCAAATATTAACCGTTGGATTTTCCTTTTATGTTAGTAATTTTGGAAATTATTCTGCTACTTATGGAAGTATTGGTGGGATAATTGTCTTAATGATTTGGTTCTTCTTAACGGGGATTGTCCTAATGATCGGGGCATCATTGAATGTTTTATACCATCAAAGGCAAATTGCAGAAGAACAAGTCATGTATAAAAAGGAGTCGGCGCGCTAGCCGACTCCTTCGTTTTTTTATCTAGATAATATCCCAGTCGTTAAACCCTCTACCCAGTCCATCTTTAGTGATTCCTTTGTAAGTGATGCAATTTTTAACGGTGTGATAAATGTTGCATCTTCACGAAATTGCCTCGTTGGCTCTTCCGCAATCCACTCACCAGTACCTATTCCAGAAGTGATTTCTACCATATCATCCATATTTATGCCCGTTTCAACCGGCTGTTTCACAAGTCGACCGCCTTCTGCCATTTTCCAGACATATTCTGTAAAAATGACATTCTGGAAAAGCGTTGTTGCTCCTAATGCTTCCTCAATCGTAATCGCTAAATCCGCATGATAACCAGGAAGCAATCCCTCAACTTCTGCAGCTTCATCGAAGGAAATGTCAAATGGGTAAATACTTTCTCCTTCTATTTTTAACTTCTTCGGAGATTCACTGACCGTTCCAACCATACCAGTCAATGCAGCTTCCTTTTCAGTTAGCATGATCTCGACTGGCAAGCCCTGTTCGATTCTAACGCGTTCACTTTCTGTTAGCTCACCGACCGCATGTAAATTGGCACTTTCAATCGTGATGATTGGATCCTCTAACGTCGTTGCAATTGACTTAATTCTTCCATCATATGGACTCTCTACCGTAATTGTATCTCCCGTTGTTTGCAGTTCTGTTAACTGATTCTCGACACTCGTTAGCTCGGCATTTTTCTGTGCTAATTCTTTTTCTTTATCAACAATAAATTGCTCCTTAATTAGCGTGGCATCGACAGTACTTTCCGGGAATTCAATTTCTAGCTCCTCCTCTGTCAATATAAAGGAGTTTGGTACTGTTGTCGTACTACTCGGAATCTGATAACGTTCCATTTCCATAATTGCCTGCTCAATCGCTGACGCTTCTTCTTCTATTCTTTCACGCTCATTCAATAATTCAGCTTCTGATTCATAATAATTATGTACCTCGTATGTGTATAATGGCGTTCCAGTAGAAACGGCCTCTCCTTCTCCAATTAGAAAATCCTTGAAGCTGCCTAAGTTTTTGTCGAAGTAAAGCTGTTCTTCATTAGCAGACGCTAGAACTCCCGGGGTGTAAAGCTTATCCGCTAAATCTGCATCAAAGCTCTTTGTCCATTCATTGATATAAGCCGTTCGTTCGACTTTCTCATCCTTATCCAGATAAACAAGCAGAAAATTTACGCCAATAAATAAAATGACGAGTAGCTGCAACACTCTTTTTCGCATCAATTAAACCACCCACTTATCATGTAAGTATCTGTAAAGGCAAGAGCTGCAGCAAGACACCAGCCAACTAAATGCAACAAAATGACAGTAAACCATATCAGCGATTTTCTTGTTTCTGACAGCTTCCTTAAATATGTAACCTGCAACCAAATAATACTGAACTGAAATAGTGAGATTGCCCCAAAGAAGTAAATGATCCATGGTGTTTCCGTCAGATAGGATGCAATAATTCCAAAGGATAGTGGCGATACATACCAGTCCAGTCCAATTAATATTGCGAGTGGAATCCAAATCATTCGTTCCACTAGCATGATGACAAGTACCAACTGCTGCATTATCATGAGCTTTTGATACGGAATATCTGTTAATAAATAAAAGAGTAGACTTGGCAAAAATAAAATGATAACTGATAATAGTAGTCCATATGCCGCTCGACCGATAATAAACCAGAATTTACTAGATTCATATTGTGCATCTGTTAGGTTTACAGCATTCGTTGAGATTAAATTTGTACCCATTCCTAAATATGCCATCCAAGCATAAATAATCACACTACAGAGTAGGAGTAATCCACTAACCCTCCATAGATTTTTAATCTTCTCCGCCTTTTGAATCCGAAATAAATGATCATCCATGGAGAAGAAAAACTTAAATAAATTTACACGATAGGTCATCCGCTACATTCCTTTTCTCTTTCCAGCTGTTCTTACTACTATTTTACCGTATGCTTCGATAAAATTCTATGAATCTTGTGTATTATTTTTCCGGTGCCTGTCACTAGCCGAATATTGTCGAACTTTATTAATTATGATGGAGCGTTTTTTGACTTTTCGAGCACACACAAGCTCACCTTGGATGACGTACATGTGAGGAGTGTTAGCTTCTTTAAATTATTTCTCCCTACGCCTGAGAAAGTCTCAATTTCCGAGATTTGCAGATTATCAACATTTCTAAATTTATACATCCTGCAAAAATAAAGGGAAGATCCTTATTCAACTGAATAAGGATCTTCCTGATTAAGAATTCGCTCATATTACAAATTAATAGAAAGCTAGAGTGTTAGAACTTATCACCAATCAATAATTATTTCTCTGCATCAATCTTCGCTTGTCTCTTCTCTGCTAAGTCTGTTGCAAGCTGGTTTGTGCGATTTTTCGATAATGGATAAAAGAAAGTAAGTACTAAGAATACCGCGAGAAGGATGAGCCCTGGAACTAATGTTGATAACATATAAATTCCATCAAGGGTTTCTCCTGTTTGCAGCTTCACTGCTTCATTATATCCAACAACTGTTAACGCCACACCACCTATACCACCAGCAATCGCTTGTCCAACTTTTCGAGAAAAGGAATAAATCGAATAAACCGTACCATCTTCACGTAGCCCTGTTAAATATTCATGGTAATCAATGACATCCGTTACAAATGCCCAAACGACTAAGTTAAAGAATGTATAGAAGAACATCGCAAATGCCATCAGTATAATAAATGGAATAACCGTTATGTTCGGCATGAAGTATAGTAAAAAGTAAACTGCTGCTGATAATAATATTCCTGTAGATGCCAGCTCTTTCTTTCCAAATCTAGATACTAATGGTTTTACTAATGGCATTGCAACAAATGTTACCGCTGATTGTAGTACTCCTACAATACTTAGGGCTGCTGTATTACTGAAATAATCCTTAAATAGATAGACGTTAACAGTACCAATCAGCATTAATCCAACCATAAAGGTTAAGGATGATAGTAGAAGAGCAATTAATGGTCTGTTTTTCACAAGCCCTTTCACTGTTTTACCCATACCTTTTGCTTCTTTGTTATTTTCAGGTGCAACGACTCGCTCTGTTGTCATCGTAACACATGCCATATAACAAGCAATAGACAGAACTCCAAAGATGACCGCAGCTAATAGGAAACGACTTCCAACCGCCTGATTATCTACAAATACTATCAATGGTGTCAATGCATTTACGAGGATACCCGCTAAGGCAGCACCAAGTCCCCGATAACTTGATAAAGATGTACGCTCTACTGGGTCCCCCGTAATCACAGATGCCATCGAACCATACGGGATATTTACTGTAGAATACAGTGTTCCCCATAAGATGTAAGTCACGAATGCATATGCTAGATAAAATCCATCCGACATACCTGGAATATGAACAAACATTAACACTCCAGAAATAACAAGTGGGAATGACATTCTGAAGATCCACGGTCTAAATTTTCCATTCTTTCCTGCCTTTCTAGTATCAATGAATCTTCCCCAAGTGACATCAGCAACCGCATCCCACAGTCTCGCAACTGTGAATAGCCCCCCAACAACAGCAGCACTAATTCCAAAAACGTCTGTATAGTAAACCATTAAGAATGAACTTACTAGAATAAAGAAGAAATCGTTACCAAAATCACCAAACATATAACCAAGCTTGTCCCTCATACCAAATGGACGTGTTTTATCCATTTTCATTTTTGTTCCCCTCCAACATATTCATGATGTTTACTCTTTTGTTTGTTTTCCCAATAAACTAATTGTTGATATCGCATTCATTTAACTGATAAAATATTGATTATTCTATTCTGATTTACTTATGATTCTAGTACTTTATATTCAGCTTCATCACATCTTTGAATGTTAGTTACTTCTCAGCAATCTATATTTCTATTAGGTTTAGTGAAAGCAGCTATTAAGTTATGACAGCGTGTTCACAAGCGCGCGAAGGTGAATATCATCCAATTACCGCTGATCCCTCTATTTATTCTATTAAAAGCCACTTTTCCAACATTTCAAATTAATTTGTTGGCTGGCCAAATTAACTATATCTTAATAATATTTGAAAGCGGTTAATAAAGCAAGCGTTTTCTTAAAATATTTTTAAAAATATTTCATCTTGCCTTTTCTATGACTAAAGCAATAAAAAAACAGAGCATATACAAACCGTATACACTCCGTTATAAGTTTAACTTTAAGCGTTATGTTACATGAATAAATCAAGAATTAAGACAACACCAAGACCAACAACTGAGGTAGTTAACAATAGAAGCCCCCATGTTTTGAAGGTATCTTTAATCGTTAAGCCAAAGTATTCTTTAAACAACCAGAACGATGCATCATTTACATGCGTGATTGTATTACTACCAACTGCAGTCGCAAGCACCATCAGGACAGGGCTTACATCGAATGTTTCAATTAGCGGGCCAACAATTCCTGCTGCTGTAATAGCGGATACAACCCCTTGACCTGTTGCAATTCGGATCAATGCTGTAATAAACCATGCCATAATTAATGGTGAAACACTAGTATTTTGCATCATGTTCGCAATATAATCACCAACACCTGCTTCAAGAATGATTTCTTTGAAGGCACCTCCAGCACCAACAATGAAGATAATTAATGCAATCCCCTTAAGCGCATCGCCGAATGTGTCCATTACTTGAGACATATTGCGACCAACCCGAAGACCAAATACGTAAATACCAATTAATACAGCGATTAATAAACTAACCTCTGCACTTCCAAGGAAGTTTACAATTTGGTGAAGCCCTGTACCCTCTTCAATGAATAGATTCATGATTGTTGCTGCAGTAATCATGATTGCTGGGATCAATGGAATTAATAAGCTAATACCAAATCGGGGCATTTCCTCGTCTGTAAATTCTTTTGGCTTTTCCATTAATTCTGGGACATCATGATCAAGATTCTTTAATAGTCTTGGTAAGATAATTCCAGCTGCAATTACAGCAGGAATAAATACAACAATACCTAAAATATATACCATACCCATATCTGCACCATATGCTTCAACAAGCGCAGTTGGTCCAGCTTGTGGCGGGAATATACTATGTGCTAGCGTTGTCGCCGCAACCATCGTAATTCCTAGCCTTAAATATGGTACCTTTGCTTCAATAGCGATACTAATTACAAGTGGAGCCAGAATCATAAAGGCAACTTCATAGAAGACGGAAATTCCGAACACAGCTCCAATAATAATTAACGCCCATTCTACTTTTTTTACGCCAAATTTCTCAAGAAGCGTTGTTGCGATTCGCTGTGCTGCCCCTGAATCTACCATTAGTTTACCTAAAATTGCACCAAATCCGATGATTAGTGCTAGACTTCCGAGCGTGCTGCCAAATCCAGCTTTAATCGTTTCTAAAACTTCTGTTAAACGCATGCCATTTAAGATTCCTACGAAAATCGCAGAAATTAATAGTGCAATAAAACTATTAAGCTTTAATCGCATATTTAAGTACAGAAGCAGTGCAACCCCAATCACTACCGAAATGATCGGCATATTGTCAACAATCCAATCCATGTATATTCCTCCTAAATACGTTATTCTGTTACCGCTTTCCTTACAAGCAGAAAATAAATAAAAGGCCAGGTATGACGCTTATATCAGCGATGATGGCGCTTAACTGATAATTATCCTGATCCCTCAGTTCTTTTTTTCTACTGATAGCTCTTAATATTTTGATTTGTTTAATAAACAAACTAATTATACAAGAAAGCGCTTTTCATTTCAATATTCCTTTTATATTTCTTATTGTTAAAATTAGGGTGAAAGTTCAGATGTTTTAATCGTTGTTGAAATTGGTGGTGGGTAATGAGGGTGTGGCGTCTGTGAAAAAGGGCTATATCAATTGTTATCAATCGATACAGCCCTTTAATATACCTATTATACCGCAGCAGTGTCATCAGAGATTTTAGATTTCCCCTTCGCTTCTGCAATAGTATCCTGAACTTCTTCCATTTTCTTTCTGTCAAGTTTATAGAAATGCATCGCAAATGCAGCAATCAACAAACATATTGCTGGCAATAAGAATGCCAAGACTAACAATCCCGTAAATAGTGATGGTGTTAACGTATCAGTTACTGTTGGATAAGCGTCTCCAAAACCTATAGCTGCTACAATAAAACCAACAATGAGTGGTGAAAGTGATGATACTAATTGATCAATAAACGAAAAGATTGTTCCGAACATACCTGCAACATAACGACCCGACTTAGCAGTTTCATAGTCTGAAACGTCAGCAATCATTGGAACTACAAGCGTTGTTGGTGCACCACCAAATCCTTGAGCAAATGTACGTAATAGGATAAATATAATGGTTGCAATTCCTATACTCTCAAGTGAAATAACTGTCGGATCGTCTAAAATTAAGAACAACGGAATAAAAGCCAAATACGATAGTACACCAATCCAAGCAGCTGTAAGATACGCTTTTCGGAGACCTGTCTTTCTTGCAAGCCCTGTCACAAAGAAAGTTATTAACAGGCCTGGTATGACAGTAATTAATCCAATTGTACCACTTAGTCCATAATTTCCAAGTAAGATACCGAATAGCATAACTGTTACTACAGCATCCCTGCCAAGGGTATGACCTAATTTATCCATTGAAGCCGATAATGTAAGCAATTGCAATTGACGGTTTCCTTTGATTACTTGCCAGTAATCACGGATAGATTTCGTTTCTACTGTTTCTTCACCTAAGCCATAGTATTCTTTTCTATCTTTACTCGAAATCCCAATGAGAGCAAGGATAGTAAAGATTGTTGCTAGAATAATAACCGTCGCAACCAATTCAATAAATAAACCCATTGTAAAATCGCCATATTTTGCTACTAAATAGTTGGCAACATAAAATTGTCCGACTGTGAAAACAAAAATATTATAAACGCCGTCAAATGCCATATAAAGCGGACGTTGTTTAGGATCATTTGTCAATACGGTTTGTCCAGCTTTTGTTGCAGATGTTTGTAATGAATAGCCAATTTTATGAACGACTAACGAAAATACAATAAATACTAACCGAAAACCTTCTGGAAGTAAATGTGTTGTAAAAATCATTATAACGGAAATAATGGTAATAATATTACCAAATACAATTATAGGTCTAAATTTACCAAATTTCGTTTCTGTTTTATCAATGATATAACCTATTGTTGGATCGATTAGTCCATCAAATAATCTTGCAGCACCTAGAAGCGTACTAACTAGTACAACTGCTAATCCAGCAATACCAGCAGCATAATAAGATAAGAACCCTATTAAGAAAATATATAGATTAGTTGCTGTGTTATTTAAAGTAAAAAATCCAATTTGCCACAATTTTGATCTATGATACTTCAACTCGCTATCCAATACTGAACTCGACATAATAATATCCCCCTTTGTAAAATCAAACGCTTTCATTTAGTTAATTATTGTGAAAAATTTAGATATATAATTGCTAAACTATATTAATCTTCTGCCCAGATTAATATCAATCTAGTTAATTTGTTTCGTAAACCAACTAACTATTAATATCATAATATATGTAAGCGCTTAAAATTGCAATACTTTTTTTAAAAACTTTTTTGGGTAAAATAAATAGCATTTCAACAATTCGCCTGTTTTTGACAATAGTCGTAGATATAAAATATTTAAAGGGAAAATTGAAGTAGTTATAGATGATGAGTGATTGACGAGTTGTTTATGCCCTAATTTGTTATATAAGAGTAAAAGAACTGTATCGATTGTGACCAATCGATACAGCCCCTCTTGCTATCCCTATTATACAGCAGGTTCATCAGAGATTTTGGATTTCGCTCTCGCTTCTGAAATTACCTCCTGAACCTCTACCATTTTCTTCCTATCAAGTTTGTAGAAATGCATTGCGGTTGCAGAAATCAGTAATAATACTGCTGGTAATACAAATGCCAAGATAATGACTGCTGTAAATAGTGAAGGTGTTAATGCATCTGTGACGGTTGGGAAAGCATCTCCATAACCTGCAGCTGCTACAACTAAACCAACAATAATCGGTGCAAGTGAAGTTACAAATTGATCAATAAAGGAAAAGATGGTTCCAAACATACCTGCAACATAACGTCCCGACTTAGCAGTTTCATAATCTGAAACGTCTGCAATCATTGGAACGACAAGAGATGATTGAGCACCACCAAATCCAGTGGCAAATGTACGTAAAAGAATAAACAAGATTGTTGCAAATCCGATCGTTTCAAGAGAAATGACAGTCGGATCGTCTAAAAATAAGAATAACGGAATAAAAGCTAAATATGATAGTAACCCTACCCATACTGCTGCAAGATATGCTTTTTTAGATCCTGTTTTTCTCGCAAGCCATGTAACAAAGAAAGTTATTAATAGTCCCGGTATAGCAGTAATTAATCCCAGTGTACCACTTAGTCCATAGTTGCCAATTAAGATACCAAATATCATAACCGTTACGACAGCTTCCCCGCCAAGACTCATGCCTAATCTACCTGTTGAAGCCGAGATTGTAAGCAATTGTAATTGACGGTTTCCTTTTATTACGTGCCAGTATTCACGAAAAGATTTTGTTTCTACGGTTTCTTCACCTAATCCATAAAATTCCTTTTTATCTTTACGAGAAATACCAATGATAGCAAGGAAAGTAAATACTGTTGAAAGTATCATGACTATAGCAATCAATTCAATGAATAAACCCATTGTAAAATCGCCATATTTTCCTACTAAATAGTTAGAGACATAAAATTGACCGACTGTGAAAAGAATAATATTATACACGCCGTCAAATGCCATATAAAGAGGACGCTGTTTCGGATCATTTGTTAATACTGTTTGTCCAGCTTTTGTTACAGAGGTTTGTAATGAATAACCAATTTTATGAACTACTAATGCAAAAATAATAAATATTAGACGAAAACCATCTGGCAATAAATGTGTTGTAAAAATCAATAACACAGAAATAGCCGTGATAATATTTCCAATTACAATTATCGGTCTAAATTTTCCGAATTTTGTTTCTGTCCTATCAATGATATAACCAATAGCCGGATCGATTAATCCATCAAAAAGTCTTGCAGCTCCCAAAAGTGTACTAACTAATACAACTGCTAATCCAGCAATACCAGCGGCATAATAGGATAGGAACATTATTAAAAATAAATAGATATTTGTTGCAGTATTATTCAATGTAAAGAATCCAATCTGCCATAATTTTGACCTGTTATACCTTTGTCCACCATCCACTACTGTACTTGACATAATATTATCCCCCTTTGTTTAAAAAGCGTTTACATTTAATTGATTATTGCAAAAACTTTTCTTGCAGATTCCTTTCTCTATTAATCTAATGACCAATTTAACATTACTCTAGCTTGTTAATTTGTTTTGCAAACTAATTAACTAACTATTAATTTCATAATAAGTGTAAGCGCTTTAAATAGCAATACTTTTTTCTAAAATTATGAAAAATAAATTCACCCCCTTTACTACTGCCTGCTTTAGACAATAGTAAAGGGGGTGTAAGATATAGAAATATCGATATTTCTATATTATTTTTCCATTTCTCTCTTCTCTGCTAAATCAGCTGAGAGTTTGCTTACACGCTGTTTAGTCAATGGATATAAGAATACTAGAATTAAGAATACTACTAAAAAGATTATTGCTGGTACAAGTGTTGCTAGGTTATATATTCCATCAAGGGCCGCCTCTGTTTGTATTTTAAGATCAGGATCATAACCTACCAAAGTTATTGCTGTACCGCCTATTGCGCCTGCAATTGCTTGACCAACTTTACGCGCGAACGAGTAAATCGAATAAACTGTTCCATCTTCACGTAACCCTGTAATCAGCTCATGATAATCGATAACATCTGTTACAAATGCCCAAACTACGAGATTGAAGAATGCAAAGCCGAACATACCAAACGCTGCAATAACGATGAACCCGGTCGTTGTTACATTTGGTAATAAATATAAAATACCATAACTAACAGTGGAAAGCAGTATCCCTGCTGATACTGTTTCTTTTTTACCAAACCGAGAAACTAAAGGTTTCACAAATGGCATTGCGACGATCATTGCTACGGTTTGAATCACACCAATAACACTTAATGCTGCCGTATTACTAAAGTAATCTTTAAACAAATAAATATTTACAGTACCAATTAACAATATACTTACCATGAAAAGAAGTGATGCTAGCAAAATAGCAATTAGGGGTTTATTTTTTCCAAGCCCTTTAACTGTTGCGCGTAAGCTAACCTGCTCACTATTGTTCTCTTTCGCTACAATCCGCTCTGTTGTTAATCCTACACAAGCCATATAACATGCAATTGCAAGAATCCCAAAGATAATTGCTGCTGTTAAGAAACCACCTGCATCAGCCTCATTATTTTTAAATACGATTAATGGTGTAACAGCGTTTACAATAATACCTGCTAATGCTGCTCCCAAACCACGATAAGAGGATAATGCCGTACGTTCTACCGAATTTCCGGTTATAACGGAAGCCATCGATCCGTATGGAATATTAACGGTACTATAAAGTGTTCCCCATAAAATGTATGTTACAAATGCATATGCCAAATAAAATCCATCCGACATACCTGGAATATAAACGAACATTAATACCCCAGAGAAAACAAGCGGGAAGGACATTCGGAATATCCATGGTCTGAATTTCCCGTGTTTTCCAGATTTTCTCGAGTCAATAAATCTGCCCCACACAACATCGGCAACTGCATCCCATAATCGGGCAACTGCAAATAGCCCCCCTACAACAGCCGCACTAATTCCAAAAATATCTGTATAATATACCATTAAGAAAGAACTTGCTAACATAAAGAAGAAATCGTTTCCAAAATCACCAAACAAATAACCAAGTTTATCACGCATACCAAATGGACGCATCATGTTCCCTCCCAGAATTACTAATATATCACTATATCCGCTTACATTTTGTAATGTTTATACTATTTGCCGCTTATACAATGCGAGATTTTCTTTTCCATTTCACCTTCTATTTTAATAAACCGTTATCATTTATTAGATTTTTCACACGTAATTATATCGAGTAACTTTAATTAAAATTATTAGAATATATAGTTTGTTGGATAAACAAACTAAATTTATAATTTTATTTTATATGTAAGCGTTAATAAAATCAACCTTTTTCGACAAACTTCTCAAAAAAAAATAGATTCCAAATAGCTATCGTATTTAGAATCTATCTATTAAAAAAACGACTTTCAAAAAATAGTCCTCTTATATCGCCGTCGTTTATATAAGTCTACAACCCATGAGCAAATCGTTATACTCCATTCGCTGCTAAAAGAAATCTGTAAGCAAGGTTTGTTGCTTTGGTATCAAATGATCAAACTGCTCGATATCCTTTTGTACTCCTTGAATTAGTCCGAGTTGATATAACTCTAATGGCCGCTTGTAACTGAAGAGCATTTGTGCAAGATATTGGACGGAACAATAAATTCCATCCTCTGCTTCTTCTTGTAGTGGCTTGTAGTGGACCTCTGTTTCAGAACCAATCTGGGTTAGCTGATATGAGCCACTATTTTCTTCCAGAAAGGAATCAACTACATGCAAGGTGACTGTCCCTTTCGTCGAATGCTTCAAAAAAGGATAGGTTTTTAGAAAGGCTGGTACATCAACAATCCGCATCATAAAATAAGGTTCGATTTTCTGTTCGAATCTCGGCTCATCCAGTAATAGCGGCAAATGATCATTTTCAGGGACTGTCATTCGAACTTCCTTTGCCATCGAATCATGATTCCCAATAAATTCTAGAAGTTGCTTCCAGCCATCAAGCGTTTCGTATGCCATTTCTTTCAAAGTTAGTACGTTTTCCTTAACATGATACATCAAATATCCTACCGCATAATCGTCATGATTATAAGCTACGACAATATTCGATTTATCATTTAATACACGCTGTTCCCACCATTTTTCGTCGCGAATCAAGGCTCCGTTATAATTTTTGGCAAAATTTCCGTAAATGCGTTGTAAAACCTTATTTGTTGCAGGCACCTTTCGAACATAACCATCTACGTTCCATTTTCTTTTCAAACTTTCGATGGGGATGATGTACTTCTTATCGTTAAAACCTACTTCCCAACCAAACTTTCGGTAAAAAGGAATCGAAAATGGATGGAGATAGGACACGATTTGTCCATCTTTTTTCATTTCCTTTAATGCATGGAAGAGAAGCTTCTTAACGATTCCGCTTCGCCGATATTCTGGCCAAGTTGCCACTCCAGCTACACCACCCATTTTAAAGGGTTGACCATTAATTAATACTGAAAGTGGGATTACATGGACTTTTGCTGCTAGTTTATCCTCTTCAATCCATCCCCAGATTGTATGTCTCGCCACTTCTTCTTTGTTTTTTATTAATTCGTCTTCTGATAGCTCGTATTGAAAGGCAAATTGCGATAAAGCAGAAACTTCATCATAATCAGCTTCACTTAACTGTTTGATTTGCTGCAATAATATCTCCCCCAGTTCATTATTCTATCTGTCTTTATAATACTAGAGATTTTTAGAGAAAACTAAGGATAAAATAATTTCTATAATAATAAATAAGCGATAACTGATCCAATTCCACCCAAAACTAGAGCGTATGGTAGATTTTTCAATGTAATCTGATATGGATTCTGTCCTGTATTCATCGTGGTAATCTGCACAATCAATCCGTAACTTCCTACAGTTACTGTTGATACTGAACTAGTTACTAGCACTATTGCTAAGCTTAGTGGATTCAAAAAATCGAGCAACATTATGATTACGCCACTTAATATACCCATTGTGGCGATTGGATGAACACCAAATAAACTCATTGTTATAAAAATAAGTTGAATAATAAAGAAGATTAGCAATGGATAATCTGCGAAAATTAGTATTGGTTTTTGAATAAAGTTTAGAAATGACGTCTCGTTAATACTATTCGCGAAAAAAGCAAGTGATATAAACAGTACAACAAAATTTTGCATTGTGTTCGTAGAAGTCTTCCAAGTGCCCCATCCTAAAGCCCAAAAACTACGAGTTCTTTTCATTAACAGGGCCCAACAAAATGAAAATGGAATGATGAGAATCGTCACAGTAAAGATAAAGTCCAAGTCTAAAATTATACCGAAGAATATAACTAGCATTAGAAATAGTGCAAGCGCTGCTAACAAGTGAAGTATTTTTTTGATTAACGCTTTTCGATTAACAACACCTTGTTTGATTGAGACATTATTTTCATATGTATACTTCTTGTAATGCATCCTTCCCCAAAGAGAGTCAAGAAAAAATGTAATGACTACAATAAGGAGTAGCCACGGTAACAACACAACGTATTCAACGTCAGTATGAAAAATGGTAAGAGCAACTAATATTTCTAACGGACTCCATAAGAGTGCCATTGTATGACCTCTTAATGTCGCTGTACTAATAAAGGAGTTCCGAACTTCTTTATTAAGCTTTCGTAACGTATTGTTTAATACATCTTGGGAAATTGTTACAGCTGATAAATTTAAGAATGATGCTAACGTAAGCGTAGTAAAAGAACTACCCGGATACAGTTTTCCTAAGTCTGATGCATCAGCATTCAATAATTGATTTAAACTCCTATCAAACCTTCCGCTCTTTACTACGCTATTCATCCACGGTAACATGGCGAGCAGCGTCAAAAGCGACATGTTAGAAGTTAAAAACGTAGGTATCATCCAGAAATCTTGTCCAGATCCAAAGAAGACTATTCCTCCTATCGCAATAAATATACTGCCAAGTAGCTTAAACAGTCGAGTAGCACCAGAGAATGATACAGCCAGCATGATAATTGCTAAAATACCTATGATATAGTTTAATATCTCACTTTCTAAGAACACATTTATGATATGAAGGATAAATACAAAAGAATAATAGATATAAAGATAGCGAAAAATTGTATACTGTTTCATCTTCTCCCCCCCCCTATTGCAGTTCTACTTCATTATGAGAAAAGGAACGAATCCAACTACTATCGGTTCGTTCCTTTTAATATTCCTATTAATAAAAGCCATTAGTTTAATCAAAATACACCGCTAAATCCTTCGCTAGCTTCTCATATTTCTCATATACCTTCAAATACAATTCATGATTTTCCATATTTGGATGGGTCACCTTTTCAGCTGGCAGGTTTTCTTTTATCGCTTCAAAGGACTCTGCTTTTCCAATCCCTACAAGAGCTGTCCACGCTGCGCCCCATGCTGCATTATGATGCGTATCCGAGATATAAATATCCTGTCCGAATACATCGGCCATGATTTGTACCCAAAGTTGCGATTTAGATAGACCACCATTAACACTAATTTTCTTAGGTTCTCCAGCAATTTTCTCTAATGATTTACCAATTTGATATATGTTAAAGGTTATTCCTTCTAAAACTGCGCGTGCTAGGTGATCTTTATGATGCTCAACGCTTAATCCATAGAAATTACCTTTTGCCCGACCGTTCCAAATTGGAGCTCTTTCCCCATTTACATAAGGCAAGAAGATAATTCCATTCGAACCAATTTCTACCTCTTTCGCCCCAGCGAGTAATTCATCATGTGAACCACTAAAGCCAATTAGATCTTTGAACCACTGTAAAGCAATCCCGCCATTATTTGTTGGACCACCAATGATTGATGTATCATCTGAAAATGCATACGTAAAGGTTTCCATCTGTTCATTTACAGGTGCACCTTCAATAAATTGACGGATGGCACCACTTGTGCCGACAGATACATTTACTTCACCAGGTGAAATTGCCCCACTACCAAGGTTCGCCAATTGTCCGTCAGCCGCACCGATTACGAAAGGAAGTTCTCTAGATATACCCATTTCTTTCGCAACTGCTTCGTCAATATTCGTCAATATCTCTGTTGGCGGAACAATCTCAGATAATTGTTCCTTAGTAATACCCGCAATAGCTAGCGTTTCCGCGTCCCATTCGAGATTCTTCACATTTAGTAATCCTGTTGCAGAAGCCATAGAATAATCAACAACACGTTTACCAAACCATTTTTGTAATAAATATTCTTTCATTGACATGAAGTATGCCGCTCTTTGATAGGGTTCATAATTGGTTTCTTTCATCCAGATCAATTTAAGTAATGGTGACATCGGATGAATTGGTGTACCAGTGCGAGAGAAAATGTCCAGCCCATCATTTTGTAAAAGCTCTTCCGCTTGCTCACTGCTTCTCGCATCTGACCAAATAAGCATTTGTGAAAGAGGCTCATTCTGTTCGTCCATGCAAATAATCGAATGCATCGCGCACGAAATTCCGACGGTTAGTAATTCGTCTGCTTCTGCCTTTGCATTTTCAATTACTTCTTTCATCACTTTTACTGATGCTCTCTCCACTTCCTGAGGATCCTGCTCTGTCCAATCAGGATTAGGATAGTTTGTCGTTACCATTTCTTCTGCCTCTGCGATTAAATTCCCCGTTAAATCAAATACTACCGCTTTGACACTTGTTGTTCCTATATCAAGTCCGATTGCTAATTCTCTACCCATAGCTACCTCTTCCTTTGTCACGATTCTTTAGAAAAGGCTTTGGAGCTTACTCCAAAGCCTTTCATATCATGTATTATTATACTATTTAGATTGTCATACTTCCATAACCGCCATCTACACGTACGAACGTTCCAGTAACGAAACCAGATGCTTTATCAGAAGCAAGGTAAATTGCTGCACCTTGTAACTCTTCTGGCTCACCGAAGCGTTCCATTGGTGTATGTTTCATGATTGATTCAATTCTTGCATCATCAAGGATTTTACGGTTTTGCTCTGCAGGGAAGAATCCTGGAATAATCGCATTTACCCGAATGCCATGTGGAGCAAATTCTTTAGCCAAATATTGTGTAACACTGTTTACACCTGCTTTAGATGCAGAATACGTAAATACTCTTGATAATGGCGGGTTAGAAGAAACAGAAGAAATATTAATAATGCTTCCTTTTCTTTCTTGTTCAATCATACGTTTTGCAAAAATTTGTGTTGAGAATACTAACCCTTTTAAGTTAACATCCATGATGTCATCCCATTCATCTGTTTCCAATTCCAAGAATGGTGTAGAGCTGTTTTTACCGGGTGCATTTAGGACGATATCCCAGCCGCCTGCCCATGCTTCAATTTCTTTCGCAGCACGCTCAACAGAAGGAAGATCACTTACATCTGCTTGGAATGATTTAGCTTCACCGCCAGCGTCGATGATTTCCTTCGTTACTACTTCTGCTTTTTCTAAATTACGACCAACAATCGCAACCTTTGCACCTTGCTCAGCAAGTCCTTTTGCCATTGAAGCTCCTAATGTACTGTTTCCGCCAATTGCAACTGCTACTTTACCAGTTAGATCGAATAAATTTGTCATTGATAATTCCCCTTATTGTTATATTTGCTAGTAATAAATGATTTAGAATAAGTTTCCTTCATCATCAAAACCGAATGCATATGGTTCAGAGATCTGTTCGATATTTGCATGCTCTTTCACATAATCAAGATACGATTCTGATACCTCAATTTCACTCACTTCAAGTGTGTTCTTAATCCGAACAACTTTAGCCTTTGTGAAATCTAAAATATTACATGTTTTGATTGCTGCTTGAATTGCTTGTTTATCTGTCGGCAATGTTGTGGAAATATGTGTTGGTCCTACAACTGTAGATGTTAAACCATTCGCATATGTTGCATCCCGGTCCATTTTGTCAACAAGTCGTTGTGTTGTGAAATCTGCTGTTCCAACTCCATTTGCATTACCTTCCGTTTGTGGTGTTAAATCAAGCACAACCATTTTCGTTACATCTGGTCCACCATGTGCATACGGTGTTGGATATCTTCCCGTAATATTCGGGTCCATTCCATCCCCACTGATATTTTTACCAATTTGATCGATTACAAGTACATCAATTTGATCGAATAGCAGTTTCGGCAGCAAGTCTTTTGCTAGCTTAAGTAACTCTGTTTCCTTTTCTTCTACTTCTTCAGGTTTAAGTACTTCTATTTTAGCAACTTTGTCGAATGCATTTTCTACCGTAGCAACACCAAATAGGATAGGCATTTTTTCCATTGCTAGTTTAGCCATTGCTGGAACATGCTCTGCCATATGCTTAAATCCTAATTGATGGCATGCTTCTGCTCCTTTTTGTTTCCCTAGACCAATACTGATCATCTTCATAATTCCACTTTCCACATGACCGCGGAAGGCAGTATGTGGTTTCACGCGATTAATAACGACGATTCCATCTGCTTCAGAAGCCAATTTATCAATATAAACTGGCAGACCATTTGGTAATTCACCAAGCTTTATTACTTCCATTGAAGAGCGTATTTCTGCGCCAACGCTTTCTTCTGACACGCCAAGATGCTCAAGAACCGCTTTTTGCCCTGGTCCAGTTGCACCTCCATGACTTCCCATGCTTGGAACGATAAATGGTTTCGCACCTAAATCTTTTAGGAATTGAACCGTAATTGCTGTAATTTCAACAATTCGATCGACTCCCCTGCTTCCAACCGCAATTGCGATCTCCATTCCGGGCGTTACCGTATCTTTTACTTTTTCCAACTCTGCCTTTAAAGTGCCGCCAACATCTTCTACTTGTGATTTGTCGAAGGTTTGCTTTACTTTTACCATCTTTGGAACAGGAATGTCCTGCAATAATTCTTGTAGAATGCCCATAGCTTATGCCCCACTCCTTTTTTTATGAATACATTTACTTTACATATCTGGCTCTATTATATCTATAATTCCCTACGAAAAGATAGTTTACCCTTACAACAAACAATAATTTACTTTTAAATTTAAGACATTCTGGCTTTCATTCACATTAGAAAACTAAGGTTTATAAAACCCTTGGGTCAAAATCTTAGTTGCACTTATGTATTCAGAAAGTCATTTTATTCTCTTAACTACTAAAGCGATTTCACTAATGCTTCTTTCATAGCAAATCTTTTAATTTGTTTAATAAACAAATTAATAATTTAAGATTATCATTTGTACTACACTTCGTCAAGAGAAAGCGTTGTCTTTTCCGAAAAATAAATACCAAAAATTGGGGAGGCATTAAGATTTGGGATTCTAGATACAAACATGTTGCCCTGAAATAATATCCAAACCATTTCAGGGCATCATGTCAGATTATTTTGTTACTACTACTGCCTCGTCCTGCGCTTTTAAGCATAGCTCTGCTGCTTTAAATGCATGCTCTTGTGTCATTGCATTTTCTGTACGATTGATACAATCTTTAATCAATTCGCCAAAGAACGGGAAGCCTACCTCACCTGATAGAGAATAATGCTTCTCACCATCCTTGTTAACTAAATAGAGATGATCTCCTGTTTCTTCACGTGCTACATCCACATATTTACGAATCTCAATCGTTCCTTCAGTTCCCGTAATAAAGGTACGACCATCGCCCCAAGTACTCAGTCCATCTGGTGTGAACCAATCAACTTTAAAGAAGAATGTTGCACCGTTTTCTCCAACTAATGTTGCATCACCATAATCCTCTAATTCTGGATACTCTGGATTATTATAGTTTCCTACTTTACTATGTAACAGCTTTGCATCTTCATTCCCAGTAAAGTGTAAAAACTGTTCAATTTGGTGACTGCCAATATCACATAAGATACCGCCATATTGTTCCTTGTTGAAGAACCAATCAGGTCTAGTATCTGCGTTTAATCGATGTGGGCCAAATCCTGTCACTTGGATGACACGACCAATTACCCCGTCTTTAATTAATTGCCCTGCAAATACCGCACCTTCTACATGGAGTCGTTCACTGAAATATACCATGTATTTCTGTCCTGTACGCTTCACTACTTGCTTCGTTTCCTCTAATTGAGCAAGTGTTGTGAATGGCGTTTTGTCTGTGAAATAATCTTTACCAGCTTCCATTACTTTATTGCCTAGCGCGCTTCTTTCCGAGGGGATTGCTGCAGCTGCAACTAATTTAATCGAGTCATCGTTTAAGATTTGTTCCAATGACTCGGCAACCTCTACACCTGGGAATTGTTCGACAAAGGCTTTGACCTTTTCTTGGTCTGGGTCATATACCCATTTTAATGTTGCACCGGCTTCGACTAACCCGTTACACATTCCGTTAATATGACCGTGGTCTAATGCCGCTGCTGCTATTTGGAATTCTCCCTCTTTAACGACTGGATTTGGCTTCCCTTTTGGAGCATAATTCATTCCGTCTTTATTGCTCATTTTATCGACTCTCCTTGATTGATATTTTACATGAAAATAGAAATCGGCTTCTGACCGATTTCTATTCACTTCTATTTTTAAGTGGTCTATTGCAATCGATCTAAAGTGAGAACTAGTTTAATGTGCTAGGGCTCTTCGGCCGGTCGCTACAGAAATACACTTCGCTTTCCGCGGGGAGCTGGCGAGCCTCTTTGCGCTAACGCACTTCAGAGTCTCACCTAGGCTCTTCTTCCCGCAGGAGTCTTCGTGTATTTCTTCCGCTGGGATTGTGCAGTAATTAACAACAGAAGGATGGCAAACTCACTAACGATTGTCGTTAATTTAGCGCAAGGAACGGACATTCAAGTGATAAAAAACTACCAACCAAATTTCAAATCACAATTTTTTCTAGCTTGTACTTAATATCAACTGACAATTTTCATCCATCACTTACCTAACTAAGAAAGTAGACTATCTCACTCAAAAATAGAAACTATTTCTTAAAACCAGTCAGCATATCCTAATTTGCGTAGGTTTTCTGCTGATGTTTGTAGGCAGTCGAATGGGTCTCTTCCGTATGTGTCGTCTTGTTCAATTAGGAAGTATTGAGCACCACTCTCAAGTCCTGCTTCGATTACGCCTTTAATGTCGAGGTTTCCCTCGCCTACTTCAGCGAACTCTATTAAGTTTGTAAACTTATTGAAGAATTTGCCCATATCTTTAAGATCGTCTTCATTGACTTCTAGTTTGCCAATACGATAGTCCTTCAAGTGTAATAAAGCGATACGTCCTTTATATTCTTTTACAAATGTAATTGGGTTTACCCCAGCACGTTGAATCCAGTGAACATCTAATTCGAAACCAAGCTTCGATGTATTGTTTTTCATAATGTCTAATAAGAATTCTCCATCAAATTTTTGGAACTCGATATGATGTGTATGGTAATATAATTCAATTCCATGCTCTGCTAGTCTTTCTGCCATTGCTTCTGCTCGCTCGATGAATGCCAGGATTTGATCTTTATCACCCATTACGTTTAACGGAAGCATACCGATCCGAATGAAATTACAGTTTAATGTTTTACAGTCATTCACAATCTTATCGAAGTCATTGCTTAGTGTTTCCCCAGGTGCACCTGGCAGCATTGGTTCTAATCCAGCTGAAAGAGCAGCAATTTTAATGTCAAATTCTTCACTTGCTCGTTTTAATTCTGCAACGTTTTCTTCTGTCATTGGAATTTGCGATACTTCTACAGCACCGAAACCAAGTTCATGTAGCTTCTTCATCGTTTCATATGCACCGATTTCTTCTACTTTACCTTTAAGCATCATCATTTGTACGCCGATTTTACCTGTAGTCATTTGTATACCTCCATTTTAATTGTTTGTTTGATTTCCGAAGATCTGCGAATTGCACTTATCATTTCCATTGATGTTTGTGCATCTCTTGCATGGATATAATCCTGTGAATCTTCTTCAATACAAGTATAGAAATGATTGATTAGTTTAGAATGGCTTGCCCCATAGTAGAATTTCGCACCTGGCAGCTTCGCGTCCTCAATCACCTTTTCCTTTTTACCTTCTTCATTTGTTTTCGTGAGAACGCTATCTTTAATTGTTAATTTCCCTTTTTCGAGAATCACTTGAAATTCGACAGATGAATTGACTGCATTCGTTACAGTTGCAAAAAACAAACCAGTAGCACCATTTTTGAATTGGATATTTGCTGTTGCCGTATCTTCCACTTCATAACCGTAATCAACGAGATTGTCAATGGATCCTCTAATTGTGTCTACTTCTCCACCGATCAACTGCATCTGATCCAAAGTATGGATTGCCTGATTAATCATCACGCCTCCACCAGCCTGTCTCATAATGCCTCTCCACGGTTTTGCGTCGTAATATTCTTTTGCCCGGTACCACGTTACAAGCCCTTTTAGACCTGTAACTTTCCCATATTCGCCACTGTCGATCATTTCTTGCATTTTTTCAAAGGTTTCATTAAAGCGATTTTGGAAGGACACGCAGATTTTAACATCGGGATATTGTTCTTCAAGATCGACGATAAACATTCCTTCTTCTGCACTTCTAGCAAGTGGCTTCTCCTGAAATACATGAACACCATTTTCCACACATGCTTTAGTAGCTGGGTAGTGTTGATCATGTGGCAAACAAATATGAACACAGTCCAATTCTTCCTTCGCCAGCATCTCATGGTAATCCGTGTAGAAATTTACTCCTGGAACCGTGCTGCTTAATGTTTCATCAATATCACATACTGCAGCCAATGTTACATTTGGATTTTCCTGGATAACTGGTAAATGGATTTTAGAAATATCACCAAGTCCAATAACCGCGATATTTAGCATGGACTTAAGCCTCCTTTGAAAGCTAACCTATATCCAATGTGGACATAGGCTAACAGGTTCCTTATTTTTTAATTGGGTTAAGTTTTTCTTCTTCAATTTTCTTCTGTAATTCATCGAAGTATAGATCTTCATCTACTGGTAGTTCTACTTCCTTCCCTAACCAGCTTGAAAGATGGATTGCGTTTGCTAGTGCCACACCATTAATTCCATCGCTGCCAGGTGCAAGAAGTGGTGTGCCGTCTAAAATATTCGCTGCGAAGTTTTCCATAACAGCGGAATGCTGTGCACCCCATACACTTTCAAATTCGATAACTTCTTCCTCATAAAGGTCATCCGTGTCTCCACCCATGAAGATTTTTGCAACATCCATCATGCTCATTGTTGCACTCATTTCTGATTCTGGTTTTCTAAGACGCTTGATTGTTACTTTCTTACTATCATCAACAACAATTTTTCCGTTATCGCCATGAATCTCAAAGCGGTCTGTCCCCATGATGTCATGTGTAGCAGTAATGAATACACCTGTTGCTCCGTTACCATAATCAAGTAATGCAGTTACTTCATCTTCTACAGCAATATCACGTTGGTAGCCGTATTTCACGTTAGAATAAACCTTCTTCGGCATACCAGCAATCCATTGAAGCAAGTCAAGTTGATGTGGTGCTTGGTTTACAAGAACACCGCCGCCTTCACCTTCCCATGTTGCTCTCCATGCACTTTGATCATAATAACCTTGTGGTCTCCACCACGTAGTAATAATCCAGTTCGTACGACGGATTTTACCTATTTCACCATTATCAACAATTTGTTTTACTTTTTGGTACAATTCATTCGTTCTCTGGTTAAACATAATCCCGAATGTTAACTCCGGCTTCGTTGCTGCAAATTCATTTAATTCACGAACTTGTTTTGTATACACGCCTGCTGGTTTTTCTACTAATGCGTGAACATCTCTTTTCAGTGCTTCAATTCCCATTTCTGGATGTAAATAATGTGGAACACAAGTAACAACCGCATCAACATCGCCGCTTTCTAACATGTCAATGTAATTATCATAGAATGGAACATCTGGATATTTTTCCGCAGCAACAGCCTTCTTCTCTGGATCTGTATCACAGATAGCACCAATAACCATGTTTGGAACTTTTCCTTCTGCAATGAAACCTGCGTATGCTCCACCTTGCGCACCTAAACCGATAATACCTAATCTAACTTTGCTCATTTCTCATTCTCCTCACGATATATTTTTAAGCGTCCGTTACGATACTCCCTAGCCGTTACCCCTACACTCTCTCGAAAATAACGACTAAAATGTGGAACGCTTTCAAAGCCACATTCAATTGCTATATCTTTTAATGCTTTATCTGGCTCCATTTCCAGCAGGAATTTCACCTGTGTTATACGATAGCCCATGACATATTCCATCACTGTAAACCCTGTCATTTCCTTAAAAACATGGGAAACATAAGACTTACTTAAATTCAAAGCACCTGAAATAACTTCAATGCTTAGTTTTCGCATATAATTTTCTTGTATATACGAAACAATATTCTCTGCGTGCGTCGCCTTATCTGGCTTAGAGGTTTGCAATTTCTTTGATTCTGCTTGTCCAAGGCGGTTTACCAAAATCAGGATTTGTAATAATAATGCCTTCTGTTCTATTTCACCAGAACCGTCCTGCATATAAGAGGAGCGACTTACATCTGCTAAACGCTTAATAATCTGCTCTAATTCCTTTGATTCCTGGTTTTCCCTTGTACGAATTAAACAATGATGCAGTTTTTTAAATACATCCAATAAATGCAGTGCCCCAATTTCTTTCAGCATCCCTGTTATCCATTGTGGTGAAAATTGAATGATGCTGCGGATATATTCACTATTATTTGGGACATTCGGCTTATGAAGTGTCATTCCATCCATCAACAAAATATCCCCAGGCTCCAGATCATAAATTTGATTATGAATGAGATACCTGCAAGAGCCTCCGTGAAAGAAATAAATTTCATATTCCTGGTGTGAATGGTAATCCATATCCGGCCATTTCTCTTGAGCACGATAGATTGAAAGGATTGACTCATTCAAATCGATCATTCCTTTCTGATAGGAACTACCTTCATTTTAGAACAAAAAATCTGAAAAGTCATTACTTCACAATGTCGAAATTCAATCGATAATTATCTGTAAGTGCTTTATCTAAAACACGTTAAGATAATTATTTCTTATTAATAATCTTGCGCCATTCAAGATCTCCGCGATCCAAAGAACGAATAAATAATTCCGCTGACCCCATATTGGTTGCAAGTGGGATTGAATATACATCACTTAATCGCATAAGCGCCGATACGTCTGGTTCATGTGGCTGAGCTGTCAATGGGTCACGGAAGAAGATAATCATGTCCATATTATTTTCAGCAACCATTGCCCCAATTTGCTGGTCACCACCTAAAGGTCCTGATTGAAATCGTGTAACTGTCAACCCTGTGTTTTCAGCTATTCTTAGTCCTGTTGTTCCTGTTGCATACAATTCATGTTTTTCTAAAATGAATTTATATGCTTGTGTAAATCGAACCATATCATCCTTTTTCTCGTCATGTGCAATCAATGCTATTTTCATTTTCCTGTCACCTCATTAAATAAAATGTATCTATCGTTTGAAGGTTTGGTTTAGATGACAACCTTCATTTCACTCTATATTTAGAGCATATATTCCTTCATATCTATTAAAATTTATTCCCCTAAGCTCCTATCTTTTGCTATAATGTATTTAAATGGAGTATCGATGCCTTCAGAATTTTATATTTTAGTACTAATTTGTTCTCTATTTTTTGTAAACCCTTTCATCACATAGAACGGTTTAATTTGTGTAACAAACAAATAAAAAACAAAGCTACTGAATTTTTTCTTTACTCCAATTTTAAAACATAGGGGGTTAAATAGATGGTTACTGGTGATGGTGCATATATTAAAAAAATAAATAGAAGTCTTATCTTAAAAAACATCGTTCAACATGGCTTAATTTCACGAGCTGATTTATCAAAGACCATAGGCTTAAACAAAGCAACCGTTTCCGTTCAGGTTGCAGATCTATTACAAGAAGAATTGATTTATGAAACACAGCAAGAACATAATACAGTCGGCAGAAGACCAATCATGCTATCCATAAATAGCAAAGCTGGCTACGTTTTAGGTATCGACCTTGATCATCATTGTATTCAATTTACCGTCTCTGGGTTAAATGGTCAACCGATTCAATCGGATACAATTTATCCGGAAACAAATGATTATGATGAAATTGTTTCCTTGCTAGTCGTTCATATAAAACACTATGTGAGTCTATATTCTAACAGCCATTGCGGCTTAGTCGGTGTCATGATTGGTATCCATGGAACCGTCAATAATGATGAAAGTATTCTTTTTGTCCCTAAATATCAATGGCGCTATAAGAATCTTAAAGATGATCTTCAAGCGGAATTAACAGACCTCAATATTAATATTGAAAATAACGCGAACTTATCGGCATACGCTGAGAAAGTATACAAATATCATCAGAGCGATAACTTACTTACCATTATCTTAACTTCTGGAATTGGTGCCGGCATTATGATCGATGGCAAACTTCATAAAGGATATCACGGTTATGCTGGCGAAATGGGGCATATGATTATTGCTCCAGATGGCGAGCCTTGTAAATGTGGAAACCATGGATGCTGGGAGCGTTACTCCTCAGAAACGAGCCTATTAGAAGATTTAGCCATGAAATATAATAAGAAAAATTTAACCATTAATGATATTGAAATGTTTATTAAAAACAAGGATGATATCACAATACAACAAATAAAACAATTCATTCAACATTTGGCAATTGGCTTAAATAATATTATTAATTTATATAATCCAGAAACAATCGTCATCAACAGCAAGATATTACAGTTGTATCCGAACGCAGTTGAGGAAATTACAAGTCATTTCAGATCCTCTGTAAGCACATATCGCGAAATCGTATTATCAGATTTGGCCGATAATGCCTGTGTACTTGGAGCTTGTGCACTCCTAATTCAACGCTTTCTGGAGGTTCCAGAATTGACTTTTACTTTGAATGAAGAACATTTAGTTACAAGCTTAGTAAAATGAGTGATTAATGAGAACGCTACTTTAAAATAAAGTAGCGTTCTTTTTAGTTATCTATCAACAGACAAGGAAATATTATATTACCTCAGTACTATCCTTTGGCAATACTGGCCGCGTCCAGATCCAGCGCCCAGCGACTAGCGAGACTTCCCTCACCTCCGTACGATAAGTCAACATCGATTCGCTAAAGCTCATCGTGTTTCCTGTATCTCCTACGGCTCAGTCCAGTCCGTACGTCGCTAAACGGGCGCTTGCGCTTTTGTTCTTAGAACCAGTTCGTGTGGAATACGCCCTCTTTATCTTTGCGTTCGTACGTATGTGCACCGAAGTAGTCACGTTGTGCTTGAATTAAGTTAGCTGATAAATCTTCAGAACGATAGCTGTCATAGTAAGCGATCGCGCTTGCGAATGTTGGTACAGCAATACCATGTTTAATTGCTACGGATACAACTTCACGTAATGCTGATTGATATCCTTCAACGATCTCCTTGAAGTAAGGATCAAGCATTAAGTTTGCAAGAGCTGGTTCACGATCATATGCATCTTTAATCTTTTGCAGGAAGTTAGCACGGATGATACATCCACCACGCCAGATCATTGCGATATCACCGAATTGAAGATCCCAGTTGTTTTCTTCTGAAGCTGCACGCATCTGTGCGAAACCTTGTGCATAAGATACAATTTTACTCATATACAATGCTTTACGGATTGCTTCAACAAGTTCTTCACGGTTACCTTCGTATTTTTCAGCACTCGGTCCGCTTAATACTTTACTTGCTGCAACACGTTCATCCTTCAAGGAAGAAATGAAGCGAGCAAATACAGATTCAGTGATTAATGGAAGTGGAACACCTAAATCTAATGCATTTTTACTTGTCCATTTACCAGTACCTTTTTGTCCTGCTTTATCCATGATTACATCAACAAGTGCTTTCCCTGTTTCATCATCTTTCTTAGTGAAGATGTCAGCAGTAATCTCGATTAGGTAACTATCTAGTTCACCTTTATTCCATTCTGTAAATACTTCATGAAGCTCATCTGCTTCCATGCCAAGTACATGTTTCAAGATGAAGTATGCTTCAGAAATCAATTGCATATCACCGTATTCGATTCCGTTGTGTACCATTTTAACGAAATGTCCCGCACCGTTTGGCCCAATATATGTCACACATGGATCACCATCAACTTTTGCAGAAATAGCTTCAAAGATTGGTGCTACAAGTTCATAAGCTTCTTTTTGACCACCTGGCATCATAGAAGGTCCGTTAAGGGCTCCTTCTTCTCCACCAGAAACCCCTGTTCCAATGAAGTGAATACCAGTTTCGTCTAACATTTTATTACGACGGATAGTATCTTCGAATAGTGTATTACCACCATCAATTAAGATATCGCCTTTTTCAAGATATGGTTGTAATGATTCAATTGTTGCATCTGTTGCTGCACCAGCTTTAACCATAAGCAAAATTTTACGTGGTTTTTCTAAAGAGTTAACAAATTCCTCAATTGTTTTGCCACCAACAAAGTTCTTTCCTTTTGCTTCATTCGCAAGGAATGCTTCTGTTTTATCGTATGAACGGTTAAATACCGCTACAGAATATCCTCTGCTTTCAATGTTTAATGCTAAGTTTTTCCCCATTACCGCTAAACCAATTACACCAATTTGTTGTTTTGACATTGTCTAATTCATCCTTTGCTTAGTAACTTTATATAGCTAGCTTTATTATACCGAATATCGACTACAAATAAAAACTTCCTACAGTATTTTACATTTATTTCATATTGTGAAGAAGCGTTTTGCATTGTTGTAGCAAATATTTCTTACGTATGTTTCTAATAACTGCATATCTTTCGGCGCTTTTCCTTGTTCAACCCATGTTCCTAATAAATTACATAGAATTCTTCGGAAATACTCATGTCTTGGGAAGGAAAGGAAGCTTCTAGAGTCTGTTAGCATGCCGACAAAATTACTGATAAGTCCCATATTCGCTAACGTCTTCATTTGATCTTCCATACCGTCGATTGTATCGTTAAACCACCATGCTGTTCCAAATTGGACTTTACCAGGAATTTCATCTGTTTGGAAATTACCAGCCATTGCAGCAAGAATATCATTATCTCTTGCATTTAAGCTGTATAGAATCGTTTTTGGAAGCTTGTCATTAATATCCATTGCATCTAACAGACTTGAAAGCTTGCTCGCAAGTAAATTGTCGCCAATAGAGTCAAATCCTGCGTCTGGTCCAATTTTTCTAAACATGCGTGTACTGTTATTACGTAATGGGTTCATATGGAACTGCATTACCCAGCCTTTATCTGCATACAACTCACCTAATGTAACCATTGTATAGGTTTTAAACTGTTCAACTTCCTTTGCAGACAACGCTTCATTATTTAGACGCTTCTCAAAAATAGCAGATACTTCTTCTTTTGTTGCTGCTTCATAGAAAATCACATTAATTCCATGATCCGAGCTGCGGCAGCCATGTTCATCAAAGTAATCTACGCGACTTGCCAATCCATTTAAGAATGCTTCATAATTTTTAACAGAAGTGTTCGTTGCTTGTTCCAGCTTCTCAACCCAAGCAAGAAAATCATCATTTTCAATTGCTAATCCTTTATCAGGACGGAAAGAAGGAGAAACAGTAATCGAGAAGTCTTCCTTCGCTAATGCTTTATGTGCTTCTAGGTCATCTGTTGGGTCATCTGTGGTACCGACAAATTCGACATTTTTATTTTTTAATAATGCTCTCGTAGACAATTCTTTCGTTGCTAGCTTCGCGTTTGCAGCTTCCCAAATCGCTGGCGCTGACTTCTCATTTAAAAGCTCATCAATATCAAAGTAACGGAGCAATTCTAAATGGGTCCAGTGGTATAATGGATTACCTAAAGTGTTAGGTACAGTCTTTGCCCATGCAAGGAATTTCTCATAGTCACTCTTATTTCCAGTAATATAATCTTCACTAATCCCGTTAGCTCTCATTCCACGCCATTTATAATGGTCTCCTCCAAGCCACACTTCTGCTAAATTGGAGTAATTTTTATCTTCTAAGATTTCATATTGGTTCAAATGGTTATGATAATCTATGATCGGTAGATTTTTTGCTGTGTTATGAAAGAGTTCTCTGGCCGTTTCATTGTAAAGTAGAAAATCGTCTGTTATAAAAGTTTTCACTTTGATCAACCTCTCCCTTATAATATAAAATAGTTTGTCGCAACATTATATTATGTCCGATAAATTATTATTTTATCAGTTTAATTATTTGTTTACTAAACAAACTATTTATTGTATAGTATTAATAATATATGTAAACGTTTTATTTTTCAAGTGGAAATACTACTTTTTTTCAATTTATTTTTAAATTGAGGAGGATATTCATGAATACAGGGGATGCAAGCTATATAAAACAATTGAATAGAAGAATATTGATTGAGGAAATTATCAAAAATAGATCCCTGTCGAGAAGTGATTTGGCAAGGATTACTGGCTTGAATAAAGCTACCGTATCCGCACAAGTAAGTGATTTAATTGCTGAAAAAATCGTAATGGAGAAGAAAGAAGGCGAATCGATTACTCGTGGTAGAAAGCCAATCCTTCTCGAATTAAATGCAAACGGGGCCTTTAGTATCGGGATTGATATCGTCGAGGATTATATCAATATTATCTTTATGAATTTAAAGGGAGAAGCATTCCATAAGGTGCGAATAACACTTCAGGATGCGGTTCTAGAGTATGCAGTAGATCAATTAATTGTAACAATTACACCTTTAATTGAAAAATTCAAGAAGGATTACCAGCCAAACGGGCTTGTCGGCATAAGTGTCGGCATCCATGGTATCGTGAACGATAAGGAGGAAATTATTTTCACTCCAAAACAGAAGTGGTCCAACATTAATATAAAGGATCGACTCGAGGAAGCATTACAAACCACTGTCTATATTGATAATAATGCGAACTTAAGTGTCTTCGCAGAACAAGCTTTTGACGATCCAATCGCAGACCTGTTTTGTATTACATTATATTCAGGGATTGGATTAGGAATTATCAATGAAAATAAAATCTATCGCGGTTACCAAGGCTTTGCTGGAGAAATAGGGCATATGGTTGTTGAATCGAAGGGCTTACCTTGCTCTTGTGGCAATACAGGCTGCTGGGAGTTATATGCCTCAGAACGGGCATTATTGGAAGCTTTGGAAAAAGCCGATTCCCCTACTTCTCTTCAAGCGACCAGCAAAGTATTGCCTGCTAGTGAGAATTCAGCAATGGCCATAGATTCCTACCTCGATTATCTAGCGGTTGGCATCAATAATATTATTAATATCTTTAATCCAGAAAAGATTATTCTTAATGGTGCCATAATAAATGGAAATTCTCCTTTTATTACAGAAATCGAGCATAAACTTAAGTCAAAAATTAATAATTACCGTGAAATTAGAGCTTCCAGGTTAGGGGAATATTCCTGTGCTTTAGGTGGAGCGGCATTCGTAATTAAGAATTTTTTCGGTGTGAATAAAATTGATTATACTGGATATGAATACTTTACTTCTATTTATGATGTGTGAGGCAGCTTGATAAGCTGTCTCTTTTTATTCTATTTCAAGGTTATCGATTAATAATATATACTGCGAACTTACGTATGAGCAATTGTTCTCTGTCCGTTCGCTTTGAAAATACACTTCGCTTTCCACGGGGAGATAACTACATTGCTCTTATGTCGGCGTTTTATTATGCTTCAATTATCTTTCAAATGAGTGAATAAATAAAAGTATTCCCCATTAATTAATATAGTTAACAGGGAATGGATAATCTCCTTACTGCCGTTTCTTCGTTTTCTTATTATTATATTTCTCTTCAGGTGTTAATGGCTCATTTGCAAATTCATGATCAAATTCCTTTGATAAATTTTTCCGCACCGCTTGCTCGTCACTAACATTTCCAGTTAATTTATTCTTAGAATCCTTGCTCATTAGTTACACCTCCATGAACACTAGTGTGCCACGTATCGTCTGGAGTATGTATCCAATAATTAAATCTAAAGAACAAACTCATCTATACCTTATTCTTCTTTTGCGATTCCTTTATCTCCGTCAACAATTCAACAATTCAATCATGCACTCATTTTGGTTGACGATAGACTTTAAGCTATTTTCTATTATACTTGTAGATATGAAAATAATGACAAATATTGCAGCTAAAACTAGAATCCCCATTTTAATTTCCCCCATATTCTTAGCATGTTCACTTTATTTGCTATAAGAATGGCCAATACTTAAGTGTCTCAGCATCACCTGACAAGGTGCTAATGATTCAACATTAAACCTTCCGCAACCATTATTTGCTTACTTACCATTACGACGGTGTAAATAATCAATTCTACTATTCACTCTCTCGAGGTGCAGCTAATAACGAATGGTATATTTACTTATTCCAACTACTTTAGAAAACTCCCCTTTTTTCATCATCTCACCACTTTACTATATAAATAAAAAGGCCATTACAATGATTATAATATGAACGATAAATCATAGAATATGATGGCTGTACGTTAGATGACCATTTACAACTAATCCCACAGCAATCGTAACGACATGTAGACCAATTCAGGCAATAATAAATACAGTGAGTATCATATCCTAATTGTGGATAAATAATAAGGAAAACATCATAACGGATACTACAATGAACAAGAAATGATTCACGTGGAACGCTGTTGTAATCACCTGACTGACACTAGCAATAATCGTTAATAACGCATACAATGCAATGTTGATATAAACAAACCATACCATTTCAATCACTTGCGTCTTTTACCCTAACTATAAAAGATGGATGTAACCCCAGGTCAATACTTCAGTTGCATGCATTTATGCAGTGACTAATCTATTATAGATTTAATGACTTTTATCCCAAAGAGTGCTGATTCGTAAGTATTGTTCAATCAATGCACTTTCCGATAGGCAGCATCTAAATGTGAATCCAGTAAGACAGAAATGTTCTATTTGCTGTCCTTTTAGAAATATATATAATTAATTGGAAATTACTTTTATTCTAACTTGTATTTTACTCATTTTAATTAGATACTAAAAGTAATAGGAAATATTATCTATACATATGTATATTTTTAGTAAGAGGGGAACTATTACATGGAATCAATAGCGGGATTTTTTCGGAAAACAGGTGTTAAACGAACGATTATTTTTGGATTGATTATTCTTATCCTTTTTAGTGTTAGGAGTATGATGAATCTCATTCTGCTAACCTTTATTTTTTCATTTTTAATGAATGGGCTTGTTAAATTCACGACTGCACGTATTAAGCTAAATCGAACAATACTCATATTATTGCTATATGCGTTCATTGTCAGCCTGCTAACGGTCGGAATTGTGAAGTATTTACCGGTAATTACAATCGAAATCAGTCAATTGATTCGACAAATTTCCAATTTCTCATTTAAGTCGTATGATAATGCTATCGTTAACTTCATTGAATCGATTATTGCAAGCAATCAAATTACCGCTTATTTAGAAGATGGCTTCTCATTTCTTTTAAAGTCATTCTCAGATATTAGCAAAACGAGTGTCCAAGTGTTAATTGCTTTATTACTTAGCTTGTTTTTCCTTCTCGAAAAGCCACGATTGCTGGAATTCACTGGCAAGTTTAAACATAGTAAGATTGCTCCATTTTATCGAGAAATCGAATACTTTGGCAGAAAATTTTCACGCACATTCGGAAAGGTAATTGAAGCACAGTTCATAATTGCGCTCATTAACACATTCCTAACAGTGATTGTATTAATGATTCTTGGATTCCCGCAAATTATAGGATTGTCAATCATGGTTTTCTTCTTAGGGCTTATTCCTGTCGCAGGCGTTATTATTTCACTTATTCCTCTAACGCTTATTGCATTTACAATTGGAGGATTCTTAACCGTAATTTACTTATTCGTTGCAATTATGATTATCCATGCAATTGAAGCATACATTTTAAATCCAAAGTTAATGTCATCGAAAACGGATTTACCTGTATTTTATACATTTATCGTCCTTATTTTCTCGCAGCATTTCTTTGGCGTCTGGGGATTGATTATCGGAATTCCAGTGTTTGTGTTTCTACTTGATATACTAGATGTTACTGATAAACCTGCGGAAAGCCTGAATAACAGTGAAGATAAAGAAGCAATATAAATTACAGAGTTTTTCTGCTAAGTTTGTTAGATATATGTTATGATAAATAAGAATAATCAAATACGTTTCTGCTAGGGGTGCCTATTTAAGGCTGAGATTAAAGAGTTCTTTAAGACCCTTGGAACCTGATCTGGTTTATACCAGCGGAGGGAAGTGGAAAGTCGCCGATTCTATCATTTGATAACTTCTCAGTTTTTGAATTTGTTCAGGAATTGAATCAGATAGCACGCGCATCCATTTCCTCCACCAACAGTCGGAAACGATAAGTTAGGGGAGGAATTTTTAATGAAATTTTCTGAGTCACTAAGAGAGGAAACAAAGCAAAGTTGGGATTTAAGCTTGAACCATCCTTTTGTACAAGGCATCGTCAATGGCGATTTGCCACTCGAAACATTCAAGAATTATATAATGCAAGACATTTACTATTTAAAACATTACGGAAAAATACACGCATTTGCCGCAGCACATGCTGATGATTTTAGTGTATCTGCAAAGTTAGCTGAAAAGGCAAAAAATACAGCCCAGGCAGAGCTCACTGTTCATAAGGAACATGCGGCAATCTTAAACATTACCGATATAGATATAAAGCATTTCAAACCAGCTCCAACTGCATACGCCTATACATCACATATGTACCGAGCCGCTCTATCGGGCAGTCTAGGACAAATAATAGCTTCTATGCTGCCATGTTACTGGTTATACGCAGATATTGGCATGAAAAATAAAAATGCTAAACCAAAGGAAAAAATATACGACAACTGGATTCAAATGTATGCAAGTGACTGGTTTCAAGAGTCTACTAAGGAAATGGTAGACCTATTAGATGAACTTGCAGCAGAAGCAAGTGACATTGAAAAAGAAAAGATGAAAGAGCAATTTATCATCGCAAAAGAATACGAACTTGCCTTTTGGGAAATGGCTTACACCTTTGAAACATGGCTGTCAGAACGGAAGCAGGTGGAAACTTCTTTTTAAAATATAGTTTTCAATGTGATAGATCCCGTTCAAGAAATCGATAAGAAAATATGGCCGGTTGAAGACCCCTAAATTAATCGAAATTATATGATATGAATAATTTTTTATGGAAATAGAAGCATTATAAGCATCGTAATAAGCGCCAGACAAACCCCATCTACTAATGCAGGGCGGGTTTGTTTGGCGCTTACTCATTTACAGTCTTCAAAAAATCCTGTTGTTTTAGTTTCATATGATTGGCGTTTCAGCTAATTGTTAGCAACGGAGCCTTTCTACAGATAACAACAGTTAGCTCTTCACTTATTCCCCGTATCGAATGAATTCAATCTTGCAGTTAACTAGCGAACGGATTTTTAATCAAAAACCTGGTACATTTTATCCGGGAAATCAATAAATGGATTACGATTTCCCTGAATATCATGGATTGATTGGTTACGGTGTTTTTCATAAAGCTTGGGTGGGAATTGCTGGTGCCATTCCAGAAGCAGTTTGGTGTCGATGGTTTCTTTATGGACATTTTCTATTTCATCCTGGTATCTAATCATAAAATACAGCATCGCCCTCGCCACTGTTCCTTTTCCATACTCAGGTTCAAATAACCCCTCTTCGGCCTTTCCACACTCATCTTCAACCCGTTTGATTCCAGCATTTTCGGGTGCATAATCGGAAAAATCATGATAGGGATAGTTACTCCGTATCGAATTACAGCCAGGATCACAGGTGAATAAATGATGAATATCCCCACGCATCGGCTCTTGTTCATTGAACCATGATTGTGGCACTACATGTTCACAGTTAAAAGGAAAAGCAATTGCAACTTTTCGAAGCTGATCCTCTCCCGCAGTTTGCGCAGATGTCAGCTTGCTGAGCCGATCCATACGTTTTAATACCGCTTGAAAATCCTTTTTTATGACATCTTCCGGGTTTCGCTCTTCCCCGGAATAAACACTCTTAAGGTTTCCATCCGGTACAAATCCACCCATGGATAGACATACTCGGTTGGTTTATACCGTACTTGATTGGTATGCGTTTCCTTAAGAAGCTTCTTAAGGAATTCAATTACCTGATCATCTTTAAAATCAATTCCGCAATAATATTGTTCCACAGCTTCCTGATCTTTTTCCTCATCAAAATAATTTTTCTCGTTTTCTTTCATCATCTTCTTCATCTCTCTGTGTTTAGAAAGAATCGCATCAAATTGCCTGTAATCTGTTATTTTTTCTGGAAGCAGGTCTCCTTGTTGTTTACCGGTAAAATTCATCTTACGTACCTCCTGATTTAAAAGATATTAGTTCCTCAGCTGCACGTACAACAAGATCTTTATTAACAGTCGTACCATCAGGGTCCTTCCCAATGATAAGGTTACACTCTTAAAGTTATCGTCCTATTTATTTTTAACAGAGCAAACTATCCCTGCAATTATATCAGATAAGGATTAGGCATCCAGTGAATTTTGAACTAATATGCTCGATTAAGAATCTCAAAACAATTAAAAAAGACCCTCAACCAAATAGGTTGAGAGCCTTGAAACGTAGATATATTAACGTTTTGAGAACTGAGGTGCACGACGTGCGCCTTTAAGACCGTATTTCTTACGTTCTTTCATACGAGCATCACGAGTTAGGTAGCCTTCGCGTTTTAAAGAAGCACGATATTCTGGATCAGCTTCTAATAGTGCACGAGCGATACCGTGACGGATTGCACCAGCTTGACCAGTGAATCCACCACCATGAACGTTAACTAACACGTCATAAGTTCCTTCTGTTTCAGTAGCAGCTAGTGGCTGGTTAAGAATTAGAAGTTGTGTTTCATATGGGAAATAGTCTTTAGCTTCACGACCATTAATAGTAACATTACCTGTGCCTGGTACTAAACGTACACGAGCAGTTGAACTTTTTCTACGACCTGTGCCGTAATATTGTACTTGTGCCAATTGTTTAACCTCCTTCTATTTATCCACGAAGTTCGTAAACTTCTGGTTTTTGTGCTTGATTATTATGTTCTGGTCCTCTGTATACATGCAATTTCTTCGCCATTTTGCGACCTAATGGACCTTTTGGAAGCATCCCTTTGATTGCTCTTTCTAGCATTTCTTGAGGATACTTAGTACGCATTTCGTCTGCGTTACGCTCTCTCATTCCGCCTGGATGACCTGAATGATTGTAGTACATTTTGTCATTGATTTTGTTTCCAGTTAATTCTATTTTCTCAGCATTGATAATGATAACATTATCTCCTGTGTCTGCATGTGGTGTGTAAGTTGGTTTGTGCTTTCCACGAAGGATTGCAGCAACTTCACTTGATAAACGACCAAGTCTTTGACCTTCAGCATCCACAACAAGCCATTTGCGTTCGATATTAGCTTCATTCGCCATAAAAGTTGTGCGCATGATAATTTCCCTCCATATATTAAAAAATTCGTTTCAAATTTGTTATTCCTATATTCAACATAATTAGATTCCGGGGCTAATCATGGTTTATTAAGAAATAAAATGCCATAAACAATAATATAACATATGACGGGTAATTGTCAAGTTCTGCAGGCATTTATTTATCATATTTTACTTGCCATAAATACAGTCCTTGAGGTGCAATTGTTTTGCCGGCAAGCTGGCGATTTTTCCCGTCTAATAGCGTTTCAATATCGGTTGGATTTCTTCTTCCTTGCCCGATATCTAATAACACGCTAACCATTATTCGAACCATATTATATAAAAAGCCAGATCCGCGGAAAATGAACTCAATTTCGGCTCCTTTTCGATTGCAGGTTGCTTGATAAATTGTTCTTATCTTAGTGCCTTTCGTTGTCGCCTTTGCCGAGGAAAACGTTGTGAAATCATGTGTTCCCTCTAAATAGCGACACGCCTTCTGCATCTTCTCCATGTCGAGATTATATGAAAAATAATAGGCGTAGTTTCGTTTAAATACGTCTGGCTCTTCTGCATTCCAAACGAAATAGTGATATTCCTTTTCCACTGCACTGTATCTCGCATGAAATGCATCTGTAACCCTTTCGACCCTATCAATATAGACATCATCTGGCAAGATGGTATTCATTGCTCGTTTCCAGCCTAATTCCGGGATATCTAAGGGGGAATCGAAATGAATCACTTGTCCCTTTGCATGGACCCCTGCATCCGTTCTACCAGATGCCTGCAGACGAATCGATTCTCCTTTATGAATCTGTTTAAGAGCTTTTTCCAATTCGCCTTGAACGGTACGCTTTGTTGGCTGAAATTGGAAGCCAAAGAAACCGGAACCGTCATAAATGATTGTACATTTTAGTCTTCCCATCCTAGTCCAGCCTTTCTTACGAATACGTTCGTGTTAAAAATAATAAAATCATGACACATGCAAATAGAAGATAGACCATGATATCCCGGAGTTCAATTTTCAGTTCTCGCAGCTTGGTACGCCCTTCTCCACCTTGATACCCACGCGCCTCCATTGCCATTGCGAGCTCTTCTGCTCGTTTAAATGCACTGACAAACAGGGGAACCAACAGTGGCACAACTGCCTTAATCCGGTCCTTTATTGGCCCTGTCCTAAAATCAACACCGCGCGATGCTTGTGCCCTTGAAATCTTATCTGTTTCCTGCATTAGTGTAGGAATAAAGCGTAAGGAAATCGACATCATCAATGCAAGCTCATGGACTGGAAATCTAACTTTGTTTAATGGTCGGAGCATGTCTTCAATTGCATCGGTTATTTCAATCGGTGTCGTTGTTAATGTAAGCAATGAGGTCACAAGGATTAACAGGAAGAACCGGATCGAAATAGCAATCCCTTGAATGACACCACCAGAGTAAAATTCAAAAATCCAGAAATCAAAAATAATAGTTCCTTCTTTTGTAACAAATAAGTGCAAAATAAACGTAAATATAATTAAGAACCATACCGGGGTAAGACCCTTTATAATAAACCGTATTGGCACTCTTGAGGTGAACATGCATGCAAGTGCAAATACGACCAGTACACTGTAGCTCGGCAAACTATTTGCAAAAAACACGGTAAATACATAGAAAAAGATAATCGTAATCTTTGTTCTCGGGTCCAATTTATGAACAAGTGAATTACCGGGGACATACTGACCAATAATTAAGGAATTATTCATTATACTTTCGCTCCTTTAACTACCGGCTGTATCGCCTGTGCTAGATCCTTGATCGTTTGCTTTTCAAAAGGAATATTCTCGCTGAATCTCTCATTGAAGGAGTTCAAAAAGCGAACCATCTCAGGTACATCTAATTGTACTTGATTGAGTGCTTCTTTTTGAGTAAAAACCTCCTCAGGCCTTCCTTCCATATACTTGGTCCCTTTATTTAAAATGATTACTTGATCCGCATACTTTACAGCATCCTCCATGCTATGTGTGACAAGAACAGTCGTTAAGCCTTGTTCCTTGTGTAAACGATAAAACATTTCCATAATTTCCTTCTGTCCACGAGGATCAAGTCCAGCTGTCGGCTCGTCTAATACGAGTACATCTGGTTTAACGGCCAGAACACCAGCAATCGCGACCCTGCGCATCTGTCCGCCACTTAAATCGAATGGCGACCGCTCTAATACGTTTTCAGGCAGTCCTACTGCAGGGATAATCGCCTCGATACGTTTTTTAATCTCTTCTTTTGGAACATTGAAGTTCTCGGGGCCAAACGCAATATCCCTCTCAACGGTTTCTTCAAATAATTGATGCTCTGGATATTGAAAAACAACGCCAACTCGGCTGCGTAATTCTTTCATATTCTTCGGCTTGTCTTCCTTTGACAGATGATAATCACCAATTGATACAATCCCCTCTGTTGGCACAGATAGACCGTTTAAATGATTAATCAACGTTGACTTACCGGAACCGGTGTGACCGATAATTGCTACAAACGAACCAGATTCAATATGAAATGAAACATCAGATAATGCCTTATGTTCGAATGGTGAATTAGGTTGATAAATGTAAGTTACGTTCTCGAATTTAATGTCCATAATTCCTCCAGCAGCTCTTCGTGGTTTAATGGTTCTTGCGAAATCGTGATTCCCACTTGTTTTAGTTCATCGGCTAAAATGGCTACAAATGGTACATCAAGTCCGATTTTTCGAAGTTCATCTTTTTTGGAGAATATTTCTCGTGGAGTAGCTTCATCCCATATTTCTCCTTCGTTCATAACAATAACGCGGTCAGCTTGGACAACTTCATGTAAATCATGCGTGATCGTGATTAAGGAAAGCCCTTGACTATTCTGGAGCTGTGACACTGTTTCCATAATTTCTTTTCGGCCATTCGGATCAAGCATTGCCGTCGCTTCATCAAGAATAAGTACTTTCGGCGAAATTGCCAACACACTTGCAATCGCAACACGCTGTTTTTGCCCACCAGATAGTCGATGTGGCTCTGTCAGCCGATAAGCCTGCATGCCTACTGCTTTCAATGTTTCATCAATTCGCTTCACCATATCTTCGCGGGGAAACCCGCGATTTTCCATCCCAAAGGCAACATCATCCTGAACAGTCGCCCCTACAAACTGATTATCTGGATTTTGAAATACCATTCCAACTTCCTTGCGAATATTCCAAATTGATTCCTCATTTACCAGTTGTCCATCTATGACAATCTCCCCTTGCTGCGGGAATAGCAATCCATTTACAAGCTTAGCTATTGTGGATTTTCCAGAGCCATTATGGCCAATAATAGCTACCCACTCATCTTCATAGATTTCAAATGAAACATTTTTCAATACCCAAGGCTGCTCTTCTCCATATCGAAACGATACATTTCTAAACTCAATTAACCTTTTACTCATTAAAAATACCTCTCCTAACCTGTCTCCTGCCTGGGATTTATTGTGTAACTGTTATTAGTTTTATCGGGCTGATATTGTGTTTCTTCTGGGTGATATAGTTCCGGTTGTTACGGCTTCTCTCGTCGTGCTTATATCGCCTTATCATAGGCGATATAGATATAACGCGTTTCTACACTCCGAGCGCCAAGACCGTGCGCTATAAGGTCTCCTGCTTATGCCCTCCGTCTCTGGGCAAGCCCGCTGCACTTTTCTCTGTCTAGTTGCGCGTGGGCTAGAGACTGCTGCACTTTTTTTCTTTTACTACAAAAAAAGGGCTTGGATTCACCTCGTGAGAGATTAAAGTCCTGCCCTTGCCGCATGTTTCTTGTTTAGACCAATTCAATGATTGCCATTTTTGCGCCATCGCCTTGGCGTTCACCAAGTTTAAGAACACGTGTGTATCCACCTTGTCTCTCATCGTAGCGTTTTGCAACATCATCAAAAAGTTTTTGAATTACATTATTTTCTTCATCAGCCTCTTTGTTGTAAAGGAATGCTGCTGCTTGACGGCGAGCGTGAAGATCTCCACGTTTACCTAATGTAATCATTTTATCTACAATCGATTTTAAATCCTTCGCTTTTGCTTCTGTAGTTTCAATCCGTTCATGAATAATTAAATCAGATGCAAGGTTACGAAGTAATGCCATACGGCTGTCTGTACTACGTCCAAATTTTCTAGCCATGTTAGTACCTCCCTTTCAAAAATCTCTAAAGGTGACTGTGTTTATCAGTCGTCATTACGCAAACCTAAATCAAGATCTGCTAATTTATGTTTAACTTCTTCAAGTGATTTACGACCTAAATTACGAACCTTCATCATATCTTCTTCGCTCTTATTTGCAAGCTCTTGAACGGTATTAATTCCAGCGCGTTTTAAGCAGTTATAAGACCTAACAGAAAGATCAAGTTCTTCGATTGTCATTTCCATAACTTTCTCTTTTTGGTCTTCCTCTTTTTCAACCATGATTTCGGCATTTTGTGCCTCATCCGTTAGCCCTACGAAAATATTAAAATGCTCTGTAACGATTTTAGCACCCAAAGAAACTGCTTCTTCAGGACGAATGCTTCCATCTGTAGAGACATCTAATGTTAATTTATCATAGTTTGCATTTTGACCTACTCGAGTGTTTTCTACTTGGTAGGAAACACGTGATACAGGTGTAAAGATTGAATCAATCGCAATAACGCCTATTGGTTGATCCTCATGTTTATTCTGCTCAGCTTGGCGATATCCTCGACCACGCTCAGCTGTCATTCTCATGTTTAAAGCGCCTTTACTATTTAAAGTAGCGATCTTCAATTCCGGATTCAACACTTCTACATCACTGTCATACGTGAGGTCAGCAGCAGTTACTACCCCTTCACCTTGAACAGATAATTCGATTGTTTTCGGTTCATCAGAATAAATCTTAAGTGCTAACTTCTTTAAGCTCAAAATAATTTGAGTGACATCTTCCACAACTCCATCAATCGTCGAGAACTCATGTAAAGCACCATCAATTTGAATTGATGTAACAGCAGCACCTGGAAGTGAGGATAGTAAGATACGACGCAAGGAGTTTCCTAGAGTGGCACCATATCCACGTTCAAGTGGTTCTACTACGAATTTCCCGAAAGTAGCATCGTCGCTAATTTCAATCGTTTCAATATTTGGCTTTTCTATTTCGATCATTCAACAAAACCCTCCTTTAAAACGTCGAAACCCCGGCTAGACCCTTGTCTAACCGAAATTCCTCAATAGGCAGTTGGCGTTTCTGCACTACCTGTAATTCATTCGTACTGTCCTGTCCTGATGTCTTAAAAATAAACTTTACTTTTTTTAGCTATCATAACCCATTATAGACAGGGTGACAAATTCTATACGGTAAAATTATACACGACGACGTTTTGGTGGGCGGCATCCATTATGAGGAACTGGTGTTACATCAACAATTGCTGTAACTTCTAAACCAGCTGCTTGAAGTGAACGAATTGCTGCTTCACGTCCAGCTCCTGGCCCTTTAACAGTAACTTCTAATGTCTTCATGCCGTTTTCGATTGCTGACTTAGCCACAGTTTCTGCAGCCATTTGAGCAGCAAATGGAGTTGATTTACGTGAACCTTTAAAGCCTAATGCACCTGCTGAACTCCAACCAACTGCATTACCTTGTGTATCCGTAATTGTAACAATTGTATTGTTAAATGTTGAACGGATATGGGCGATACCTGATTCAATATTCTTTTTCACACGACGCTTACGTGTATTAGTATTACGTGCCATTGATTAGTTAACCTCCTTTACTGCTTTATTTTTTCTTGTTAGCCATTGTACGACGTGGGCCTTTACGAGTACGTGAGTTGTTTTTAGTATGTTGTCCACGAACTGGTAAGCTACGACGATGACGAAGGCCTCTATAAGAACCAATTTCGATCAAACGTTTAATGTTAAGTGATACTTCACGACGAAGGTCACCTTCTGTATTGTATTGATCGATTGCTGTACGAATTCTACCTAATTCGTCTTCAGTTAAATCACGAACACGAGTGTCTTCTGAAACGCCTGCTTCTTTAAGGACTTTCTGTGCGGTAACTTTACCAATTCCAAAGATATATGTTAAAGAAATGACAACACGTTTATCACGTGGGATGTCAATACCTGCTATACGTGCCATAGAATAGTTGCACCTCCTAAGGTTTTAGCCTTGTTTTTGTTTGTGTTTGGGATTTTCGCAAATCACCATTACTTTACCTTTACGCTTAATTACTTTACATTTTTCACATATTGGTTTTACAGATGCTCTTACTTTCATCATCTTTACCTCCTTTTATATCGGAGCTCGTTTATTTATAACGATACGTAATTCGTCCTTTTGTCAAATCATACGGAGAAAGCTCAACCGTTACTTTGTCACCTGGCAGAATACGGATAAAATGCATACGGATTTTACCAGATACATGTGCTAAGACCGTATGGCCGTTTTCAAGCTCTACTTTAAACATTGCATTAGGCAATGTATCTGTTACGGTGCCTTCTACTTCAATTACATCATCTTTTGCCATCGTGTAGATCTCCCTTCTTCAAATCAGTCACAATCTCACTTTTAAACTTAGATATGGCAAATCGCAATTTCCCATTTGTGACACGACCAGTTTCTAGAAGGCTGTTATGGACTTCTGGGGAAATATAGTCCATCTTCTCAAGGTGATGTAGATTCTTTCTCTTTGGCCTATTCGTCTTCCGCCTCTCCCCATCGGCTAACAAGACAGAATGATGATCCACTACATGAACGATTATCATATAAAGACCTGCTTCACGACCTTGCAAAATACGAACAACCTGACCTAGCATCAGAACCTGATCTCCTGTGTTCAACAACGATCACCTGCACTAAGGCATTAGAAAATATTCTCCCTCTTAAAGGGCTACTTCTATATTTGACCTGTGTCACTTTATTAAAGCAATACATGTTATTTTTAAAATTACTCACGACTTTAATTATAACTTTTTACAGATAGAAATGCATCAATTCTGCGTTAGATGTAATTAAGATCGTATTATTTTACAAGTTTTTGTTGAATATCTTTGAAAACATCGTCAATTTCTTGATTTCCGTTAACAGTAACAAGATATCCTTTTTCTTGGTAAAAGTCGAGTAATGGTTTTGTCTGCTCGATATTCACGGCTAAACGTCTTTTCACTGTTTCGGCTTTATCATCATCACGTTGAATTAACTGTGATCCGTCTTTATCGCAAATACCTTCTACTTTAGGAGGGTTAAATTCGATATGATAGGCTGTTCCACATGTTGGACAAATTCTACGACCCGTTAGACGCTCCACTAATTTTTCTTCCGGTACGTCTACATGTAATACGTAGTCAATGGATTCACCAAGATCTGAAAGAAGTTGTTGTAATGCTTCTGCTTGAGCAATCGTTCTTGGAAAACCATCCAATAAAAAGCCATTCTTGCAGTCATCCTTACTTAAACGTTCCTTCACAATTCCAATTGTAACTTCATCTGGAACAAGATCTCCGCGATCCATATATTCCTTCGCTTTCTTACCAAGATCAGTACCCTCTTTGATGCTTAGGCGAAACATATCCCCTGTTGAAATATGCGGGATATTATATTTATCATTAATTTTCTCTGCCTGTGTACCTTTTCCAGCACCAGGTAATCCCATTAAAATTAAATTCATCGATTTTCCTCGCTCTCATTGGCAGCAGAGAACTATTTAATAAACCCTTTGTAGTGACGCTTCACTAACTGACTTTCCAGTTGTTTCATTGTTTGCAATGCTACACCTACAACGATTAGTAAACTAGTGCCGCCGATTTGTACTGCGCTAGGCAGATTAGCAAGACTACCTAAGATGATTGGTAATATAGAAACTGCACCTAAGAAAATTGCACCAACGAATGTTAAACGATATAACACACGGGTAAGATACGTCTCTGTATTATTCCCTGGACGAATTCCAGGAATATAGCCACCTTGTTTTTGCAAGTTCTCTGCCATTTGTTCAGGATTAACCTGAATAAATGTGTAGAAATACGTAAATGCAATAATTAAGGCTAAGTATATTACCATACCAATAGGTTGTGTATAATCAAATATGCTCATAATTGTTGTAGCTACTTGATTACCTTCAAAGAAACTAGCAACCGTGCTTGGTGCCATCATAAACGCTACTGCAAAGATTACTGGAATAACCCCTGCACCATTTACTTTTAATGGTAAATGTGTTGACTGACCACCGACTGGAGAACGATTTACAAGTTTTTTTGCGTATTGAACTGGTATTTTTCTTAATGCTTGGTTAACAAATATAACTCCAACTACAACTGCTATTGCAACTAATACAATTAAGGCTACGATAATAATGTTGATAAATAGTTCGTCTCCTGGATTTACAAAATATTGACTATACAATTGCCCAACACCGTTCGGTACTGCAGCAACGATACCAGCAAAAATAATTACAGAGATCCCATTTCCAACACCATGTGCTGTAATTTGTTCACCTAACCACATTAAAAATGCTGTACCAGCCGTTAATACAATTGAAATCACAAGAAATTTCATAAAACTAGGATCAACTATTAACAAACCACCGGCCATTGCATTAAACCCTGCTGACATAGCAATTGCTTGAATAAATGCAAATCCGATTGCTGCATAGCGTGTAACCTGTGCAATTTTTTTACGTCCCATCTCGCCTTGCTTCTTCCATTCTGCGAACTTAGGAACAATATCCATTTGCAATAATTGCATGATAATCGATGCCGTAATGTAAGGCATAATTCCCATGGCAAAAATTGAAAAGTTCTGTAATGCTCCACCACCGAATGTATTTAAGAGTCCAAAGACGTTCTGTTGGTTCATAAAGTCTATCGCTGCTTTATCTGTAAATGGCACAGGAATGAACGTGCCTAGACGAAAAACAATTAACATTAATAATGTGAATACTATTTTTCGTCTAATGTCAGCCACGCGCCAAAAATTGGAGATTGTACGAAACATTAGATCACCTCAGTCTTACCGCCCGCTGTCTCAATAGCTTCTTTGGCAGAAGCAGAGAACTTATGAGCTTTTACTGTTAGTTTCTTTTCGATAGCGCCTTTACCAAGCACCTTAATGCCGGAATTCAATTTGCTCACGATACCTTCTTCAAGTAATAGCTCTGGTGTAATTTCTGTGCCTTCTTCAAAGCGATTTAATGCATCTAAGTTAACTATAGCAAACTCTTTACGATTAATGTTGCTAAAGCCACGTTTCGGTAAACGTTGGAACAATGGCATTTGACCACCTTCGAACCCTGGACGTACACCGCCGCCTGAACGAGCGTTTTGTCCTTTGTGCCCTCTGCCAGAAGTCTTTCCGTTACCTGAGGACGTTCCACGACCCACACGATTTCTCTCTTTGCGAGTTCCTTCTGATGCTTTTAATTCATGAAGTTTCATACAAGCACCTCCTCTTTAAGCTTTATAATATTATAATTCTTTAACTGTTACAAGATGAGACACGACATTGATCATACCACGAACAACTGGAGTATCTTCACGAACAACGGACTGGCGAATTTTCTTAAGTCCTAGTGCTTCAACAGTTTTAATTTGTTTTTCTTTTCGACCAATAACACTCCGTGTGAGGGTGATTTCTAATTGTTTAGACATATTGTTTCCCTCCCTATTATCCTAACAGTTCTTCTACAGACTTTCCACGTAGTTTTGCTACGTCTTCTGCACGTTTTAATTGTGTTAAGCCTTCTAATGTTGCACGAATCATATTAATTGGTGTGTTTGCGCCTAATGATTTTGTAAGAATATCACCGATACCAGCAAGTTCTAATACCGCACGAACTGGACCACCAGAGATAACTCCAGTACCTTCAGAAGCTGGTTTCATTAATACATGACCAGATCCAAATCTACCATTCACAGTGTGTGGAATAGTAGTTCCAACGATTGGCACAGTAATTAAGTTTTTCTTTGCATCATCTACTGCTTTTTTAATAGCTTCTGGTACTTCTTGTGCTTTACCAGTACCAAAACCTACATGACCGTTCTTATCTCCAACAACAACTAGAGCTGCAAAACGGAAACGACGTCCACCTTTTACTACTTTAGCAACACGGTTTACCGTAACAACACGTTCTTCAAGTTCTAATTTATTCGGATCAATGTTTGTTTTCATTTAAGAGTTCCCTCCTTTTTTATTAAAATTCAAGACCTGCCTCACGAGCAGCTTCCGCCAACGCTTTTATACGACCATGGTATAGATAGCCTCCGCGATCAAAAACAACGGATTTTACTCCTTTTTCTTGAGCACGCTTTGCTACCATTTCACCGACTTTTTTAGCTGCATCTACATTGCTAGTAACTTCAACATTAAGTTCTTTATCCTTTGTTGATGCACTTGCTAATGTTACGCCGTTATTATCATCGATAATTTGTGCGTAGATATTTTTATTTGAGCGATATACGTTTAAACGAGGACGTGCTTCAGTTCCAGTTAAGTTTTTACGAACTCGGCCATGTCTCTTTTTACGTAGTACATTTCTGTCAGGCTTTGTGATCATCTAGGTCACTCCTTTCTTGCTTGCTAACTAATCTTACTTAGCAGTTTTACCTTCTTTACGGCGAACAAATTCACCAACGTAGCGAATTCCTTTACCTTTATATGGCTCAGGTGGTCTGATTGCTCTAATGTTTGAAGCAACTGCACCAACTAATTCTTTATCGATACCTTTAATTGTCAATTGAGTATTCTTCGGTACTTCAATTTCAATACCTTCGATTGGATCAATTTCAACTGGGTTTGAGTAACCAGCGTTAACCACTAGTTTCTTACCTTGCATTTGAGCACGGTAACCAACACCAATCATTTCTAGGTTCTTTTCAAAACCTTTGCTTACACCCTCAACCATGTTGTTGATTAAACTACGAGTAGTTCCGTGTAATGCACGATGTTCTTTAGCATCTGATGGACGTTCAACAGTAAGAACATTATCATTTATATTAATTTTCATATCTGGATGTAGATCTCTTGATAATTCACCTTTTGGTCCTTTAACAGTAATTGTAGTGCCATTAAGGTTAATGTCTACACCTTGTGGAATTTCAATTAATTTAAGTCCTATACGAGACATTCCATGCACCTCCTTAATTAAAAAATGTTAATTACCAAACGTATGCGACTACTTCGCCACCAACAGCTTGTGAACGTGCTTCTTTATCAGAAAGCACACCTTTAGATGTTGACACGATAGCGATACCTAAACCATTAAGTACACGAGGTACTTCATTAGCTTTAGCGTATACACGTAGACCTGGTTTGCTAATACGTTTAATTCCTGTGATTACTCGTTCTTCGTTTACACCGTACTTAAGGAAAATACGCAAAACGCCTTGTTTATTGTCTTCGATTAATTCATAATCTTTAACAAAACCCTCACGTTTAAGGATATCAGCGATATCTTTTTTCATTTTTGAAGCTGGAAGCTCCAGTTGTTCATGTTTTACTGTATTCGCATTACGAATGCGAGTTAACATATCTGCGATTGGATCTGTCATAACCATTACTAATTACCTCCTTCCCGATTCGGGGTTTACCAACTTGCTTTTTTGACACCAGGAATTTGACCTTTATAGGCAAGTTCACGGAAACAAATACGGCAAAGTTTAAATTTACGAATTACTGAATGTGGACGTCCACAACGCTCACAGCGTGTATATTCTTGTACTTGATATTTATGTGTACGTTTTTGTTTCGCAACCATAGATTTTTTAGCCACAAATTTCCCTCCTTGTATTAGCTCTTAGCTTACTTTTGGAAAGGCATGCCTAACTGAGCTAAAAGTTCACGAGCTTCTTCGTCTGTATTAGAAGTTGTTACAATAACAATATCCATACCACGAACTTTGTTTACTTTATCATAATTGATTTCTGGGAAAATTAGCTGTTCTTTTACACCTAGAGTGTAATTTCCACGTCCATCAAAAGCTTTCTTAGAAATCCCACGGAAGTCACGTACACGTGGAAGTGAAACTGAGATCAACTTTTGTAAGAAATCATACATGCGTTCACCACGAAGGGTTACTTTTGTACCGATAGGCATTCCCTCACGAAGACGGAAACCAGCGATTGATTTCTTCGCACGAGTTACTAATGGTTTTTGACCAGAAATTAATGTCAATTCTTCAACAGCGCTATCTAATGCTTTAGAGTTTTGAACAGCGTCACCAACACCCATGTTGATTACGATTTTCTCAATCTTCGGCACTTGCATTACTGATTTGTAGTTAAATTTATTCATTAAAGATGGTGCAATTTCATCTTGATATTTTTGTCTTAATTGATTCATCATGTCGCCCTCCTTTCGTCGCTAAATTATTTATCTAATACTTCACCGGATTTTTTAGCGATGCGGACTTTTTTGCCGTCACGTACTTCATACCCAACACGAGTTGGTTCACCGGATTTAGGATCAATTGGCATTACATTAGAAACATGAATTGGTGCTTCTAGTTCAAGAATTCCACCTTGTGGATTTTCTTGTGAAGGTTTAGCGTGTTTCTTCACCATGTTTACACCTTCAACTAGAACACGGTCTTTCTTTGGATATGCTTCTAATATCGTACCTGTTTTACCACGGTCTTTACCAGATAATACTTTTACTTTATCACCTTTTTTTACATGCATGCTTTACGCACCTCCTTGACAGGGCTATTCATTCGCTTATAAAACTTCTGGAGCTAGAGATACGATTTTCATGAATTTAGCATCACGTAATTCACGTGCAACAGGTCCGAAAATACGAGTCCCTCTTGGACTTTTATCATCACGGATAATTACGGCTGCATTTTCATCAAAACGAATATACGATCCATCTTTACGACGAGCACCAGTTTTTGTACGAACGATGACAGCTTTAACAACTTCACCTTTCTTGACAACGCCACCTGGTGTTGCTTGTTTTACTGAACAAACAATTACATCACCAATATTAGCAGTTTTACGTCCTGATCCGCCTAGTACTTTAATGGTTAATAATTCACGAGCACCAGAGTTATCTGCAACTTTTAAACGAGTTTCTTGTTGAATCATAACACTGTGACCTCCCTTCGGATAATTCCTTCGCGAACTTAAATTATATAATTACTGCTTCTTCGACAACTTCAACTAGACGAAAACGTTTAGTAGCTGAAAGTGGTCGAGTTTCCATAATGCGAACAATATCGCCAATCTTCGCTTGGTTATTCTCATCATGTGTTTTAAATTTCTTAGAGTATTTTACACGTTTACCGTACAATTTATGGTTCTTGTATGTTTCAATTACAACGGTAATTGTTTTATCCATTTTATCTGAAACAACACGGCCAGTGTATACTTTACGATTATTACGTTCAGTCATTTTGAGGCTAACCTCCTCTCTTGAATTAGTTATTCACGTTTAATTCACGGTGACGTACAACGGTTTTCATCCGTGCGATTTCTTTTCTTACTTCACGAATACGTGCAGTGTTTTCCAACTGACCAGTTGCAAGTTGGAAGCGTAAATTAAATAATTCTTCTTTTAATGATTTAACTTTTTGTTCAATTTCGGCAGTGGTTAGTTCTCTGATTTCATTAGCCTTCATTGATTTCACCACCAATTTCTTCGCGTTTTACGAACTTAGTTTTGATCGGTAGTTTGTGAGCAGCAAGACGAAAAGCTTCACGCGCTACTTCTTCAGGAACTCCCGCGATTTCAAACATAATTTTTCCTGGTTTAACTACTGCAACCCATCCTTCAGGTGCACCTTTACCAGAACCCATTCGAACTTCTAGAGGTTTTGCTGTATATGGTTTGTCTGGGAAAATCTTAATCCAAACTTTACCACCACGTTTCATGTAACGAGTCATTGCAATACGAGCAGCCTCGATTTGACGACTTGTAATCCAAGAAGCTTCTACAGCTTGTAAGCCATATTCACCGAATGCTACTGATGTACCACCCTTAGCTTGGCCTCTCATTTTACCACGATGTTGTCTACGATATTTAACACGTTTAGGCATTAACATAATGCATTGCCCCCTTCCTTATTTCTTATTTTTAGTTGGAAGGACTTCTCCACGATAGATCCACACTTTAACACCTAATTTACCATAAGTAGTATCAGCTTCAGCTGTACCGTAGTCAATGTCAGCACGTAATGTGTGTAGTGGCACTGTTCCTTCACTATAATGTTCTGCACGAGCGATATCTGCTCCACCTAGACGACCAGATACTTGTGTTTTGATTCCTTTTGCTCCTCCACGCATAGCACGTTGGATAGCTTGCTTCTGAGCTCGACGGAATGAAATACGATTTTCTAATTGACGAGCAATATTATCAGCTACTAATTTAGCATTTAAATCAACTTTTTTGATTTCAACGATATTAATGTGGACACGTTTGCCTGTAAGGCTGTTTAACGCTTTACGTAGTGCTTCTACTTCAGATCCACCTTTACCGATTACCATACCTGGTTTACCAGTATGAATTGTGATGTTTACACGATTAGCTGCACGTTCGATTTCGATAGAAGAAACAGCAGCAATCTTCAAGCGGTTTTCAAGATATTCTCTAATCTTAATATCTTCGTGTAAAAAGACAGCATAGTCTTTATCTGAATACCATTTAGACTCCCAGTCTTTAATAATACCTACACGGAGACCCGTTGGATTAATTTTTTGACCCACTGACTATCCCTCCTTCTTTTCTGTTACCACTACTGTGATGTGGCTTGTGCGTTTATTAATTTTGCTTGCACGTCCTTGTGCGCGTGGACGGAAACGTTTCAATGTAGCACCCTCATTAACATATGCTTCAGATATTACTAGATTATCTGGATCCATTTCGTAGTTGTGTTCAGCGTTTGCGATTGCAGACTTCAAAACTTTCTCTACGACTGGAGAAGCACCACGTTGTGTATGACGGAGTATTGCAACTGCTTCGCCTACGTTTTTTCCTCGAATAAGATCAACAACTAATCGAACTTTACGAGGAGCTATACGAACTGATTTAGCTATGGCTTTAGCTTGCATACTTAGTGCCTCCTCTCATTAACGATTTGTTTTCTTATCATCGCCAGCATGTCCTCGATAAGTACGGGTTGGCGCGAATTCACCTAATTTATGTCCGACCATGTCCTCTGTGATATAAACTGGAACGTGTTTACGTCCATCATATACTGCAACTGTATGACCAACAAAAGTAGGGAAAATAGTTGAACGACGAGACCAAGTTTTTACTACTTGCTTCTTATCTGATTCGTTTAATTTCTCTATTTTTGTTAATAGATGATCATCTGCAAAAGGTCCTTTTTTTAAGCTACGACCCATGGATAAACCTCCTTCCGCAATTGAGAGACGGGGGATAACACCCGCCAATTATTCCGCTTATTTTTTACGTTTACGAACGATATATTTATCAGACGGTTTGTTACGCGTACGTGTCTTGTAACCAAGAGTTGGTTTACCCCAAGGTGACATAGGTGATTTACGTCCGATTGGTGTACGTCCTTCACCACCACCGTGCGGGTGATCGTTAGGGTTCATTACAGATCCACGTACTGTTGGGCGAATACCCATCCAACGAGAACGACCTGCTTTACCAATACGGATAAGCTCATGTTCAATATTTCCTACTTGACCAACTGTTGCGCGGCAAGTGCTTAAAATTAAACGAACTTCACCAGAAGCAAGACGTACTAATGTGTACTTTTCTTCACGTCCTAAGATTTGAGCTTCAGCTCCAGCAGAACGTGCTAATTGTCCACCATTACCTGGTTTTAATTCGATATTGTGGATAACAGTACCAACTGGAATGTTCACTAGTGGTAATGCATTACCAACTTTGATATCTGCATCTGCTCCAGATTCAATTACTTGACCTACTTGCAGTCCTTTTGGAGCTAGGATATAACGCTTTTCACCATCAGCATAGTTAATTAATGCGATGTTTGCTGTACGGTTTGGATCATACTCAACTGTAGCAACGCGTCCTGGTATACCATCTTTGTTGCGTTTGAAGTCAATAATACGATATTGACGCTTGTGACCGCCACCGTGATGACGAACAGTTAATCTACCTTGGTTATTACGTCCGCCACGTTTGAATAATGGACTTAACAAGGATTTCTCTGGAGTGTCTGTTGTGATCTCTGCGAAATCTGAAACAGACATATTACGACGACCATTTGATGTTGGTCTGAATTTTTTAATCGCCATCTTGTTTTCCCTCCTTCACGAGTATTTGTTTTTAAGCTTCAAAGAAGTCTAGTTCTTTACTATCCTCTGAAAGCTGTACGATAGCTTTTTTGCGATCCGAACGATATCCTTGATAACGTCCTTGACGCTTTAATTTACCTTTAACGTTGATTGTGTTCACGTTTAAAACTTTCACACCAAAGACAGATTCAATCGCATCTTTGATTTCTGTTTTATTTGCTTTTGGATATACTTCGAAAGTATATTTCTTTTCTGCCATTAAGTCTGCAGAATGCTCCGTAATGACAGGGCGTTTAATAATATCGCGTGCCTCTTTCATTATGCAAGCACCTCCCCTGCTTTTTCAGCTGCATCCTTCGTTAAGATCAACTTATCATGCGAAAGCAAGTCTAATACATTCAATTCTTCAACTGTTAACACTTTTACAGTTTGAAGATTGTTTGCTGAACGAGCAACAACTTCATTTTTGTCTGCAGTTACGATTAATGCTTTTGCATCAACGTTTAATGCAGCAAGCATTTTAACTACTTCTTTTGTTTTTGGAGCATCGATTGCAATGCTGTCCAATACTACTAGATTATCTTCCTTAACTTTAGAAGATAATGCAGATCTAAGAGCTAAACGACGTACTTTCTTAGGTAGTTTATAGCTATAGCTACGTGGTGTCGGTCCGAAAACTACTCCACCGCCTACCCATTGTGGTGAGCGAATAGATCCTTGACGTGCACGACCTGTTCCTTTTTGGCGCCATGGTTTACGACCACCACCGCGTACTTCAGAACGGTTTTTAACAGCGTGAGTACCTTGACGTAAAGATGCACGTTGCATTACTACTGCTTCATGTAATACGTGAGTATGTGGTTCAATTCCGAATACAACGTCGTTTAATTCAATTTCACCAGCATTACTTCCGTCTTGTTTAAATAGTGCTACTTTAGGCATGACATATCCTCCCTTCCTGTGTTTAATTAATTGCCTTTAATTGCGCTTTTGATTTCAACATAAGATTTCTTCGCACCAGGTACATTACCCTTAACTAAAAGCAAGTTTCGTTCAACATCAACATTAACAATTTCAAGGTTTTGAATTGTAATTTGTTTTGAACCCATATGTCCTGGTAGTTTTTTCCCTTTGAAGACACGCATCGCGTCTACTGCACCCATTGAACCTGGTCCTCTATGATAATGTGAACCATGACCCATTGGACCACGTGATTGACCGTGACGTTTGATTGAACCCTGGAATCCTTTACCTTTAGATGTTCCAGTTACATCAACTTTATCTCCAGCTTGGAAAACTTCAACGCTGATTTCTTGACCTACTTCATACTCGTCAAGATTTGCGTTACGGATTTCACGAACGTAGCGCTTAGGGGCTGTGTTTGCTTTATCAGCATGGCCTTTTTCCGCTTTATTAGTACGTGATTCCTTTTTATCTGCAAAACCGATTTGTAGTGCTTCATAACCGTCATTTTCATTTGTTCTCTTTTGTAGAACTACGTTTGGCTCAGCCTGAATTACTGTAACAGGGATCAACTCTCCGTTCTCAGAAAAAAGCTGAGTCATGCCGATTTTACGACCTAAGATTCCTTTCGTCATCCGTTACACCTCCTATATTAAACCTATATTTTATAATTTAATTTCTATATCCACACCAGATGGTAAGTCTAGACGCATTAACGAATCTACTGTTTTTGGTGTTGGATCAACAATATCAATTAAGCGTTTATGAGTACGCATTTCGAATTGCTCACGAGAATCCTTGTATTTGTGCACCGCACGTAATACAGTATAGATTGCTTTTTCTGTAGGCAATGGAATTGGTCCAGATACATTAGCACCAGAACGTTTCGCAGTTTCTACAATTTTCTCAGCTGATTGATCTAAAATACGGTGATCATAAGCTTTTAATCGAATTCTAATCTTCTCTTTTGCCATTATTTTCCCTCCTTATCGTCCATATTATTACAGACATACTCCGTGAAAATTACTTGACAGCTCGCCATGGCAAAGGGGCCGGGCGTGCCAACAACCTCTCACATCATCGCCTTCTTTTGACCAACATTAATATTATACTAAAATCAATTGGTCAATGCAACCTATATTTTTATAATCTTATAGGTTCTTTGCACATTTTTACATTATACATAACTGTGATGAGGAATGCAAGCTTTTATCCAAATACTTTTTTGTAAATTTTAATATAGCCAAACCTTTCTATGAAAAGCATCTTCTCTCTTCTTAGCGATGGTGAACGAACGATATCCAAATGGCTATATCTATAATAAAATGAATCTACAAAAAAACACAGGTAACGTCAGTTCGTTACCTGTGTTCATAATTATTACTTATTTAGTAATTGTTGAAACAACGCCAGATCCTACTGTACGTCCACCTTCACGGATTGAGAAACGAGTACCGTCTTCAATAGCGATTGGTGAAATAAGTTCTACGATCATTTCAGTGTTATCACCAGGCATAATCATTTCTACGCCTTCTGGAAGTTGGATAACTCCAGTTACGTCCGTTGTACGGAAGTAGAACTGTGGGCGATAGTTTGAGAAGAATGGAGTATGACGTCCACCTTCTTCCTTTGATAATACATAAACTTCAGCTTTGAAGTTAGTATGTGGAGTAATTGTACCTGGTTTTGCTAATACTTGACCACGGTTGATATCTTCACGAGAAACCCCACGAAGAAGTGCACCGATGTTGTCACCTGCTTCAGCATAATCAAGAAGCTTACGGAACATTTCAACACCTGTTACAGTTGATTTACTTGGAGCTTCAGAAAGACCAATGATTTCAATTTCATCCCCAACTTTAATTTGACCACGTTCTACACGTCCAGTTGCAACTGTACCACGACCAGTGATTGAGAATACATCCTCAACAGGCATCATGAATGGTTTGTCGTTGTCACGTTCTGGAGTTGGAACATATTCGTCTACAGCAGCCATTAATTCTAAAATAGCTTCTTCGTATTTAGCTTCGCCTTCTAGTGCTTTAAGAGCTGAACCTTTGATTACTGGTACATCATCACCAGGGAAATCGTATTCTGATAATAAATCACGAACTTCCATTTCAACTAGTTCAAGTAATTCTTCATCGTCAACCATATCAACTTTGTTAAGGAATACTACGAAAGCAGGTACCCCAACGTTACGAGAAAGAAGGATATGTTCACGAGTTTGTGGCATTGGACCATCAGCAGCAGATACTACTAAAATAGCTCCGTCCATTTGTGCAGCACCAGTGATCATGTTCTTAACATAGTCAGCGTGACCTGGGCAGTCAACGTGAGCATAGTGACGAGTTTCAGTTTCATATTCTACGTGAGAAGTTGAGATTGTGATTCCACGTTCTCTTTCTTCTGGAGCACCATCAATTTGGTCGTAAGCGCGTGCTTCTCCACCACCGTGTTTTGCAAGTACAGTTGTAATTGCAGCAGTTAACGTAGTTTTACCATGGTCAACGTGTCCAAGAGTACCAACGTTAACGTGATCTTTTGAGCGGTCAAATTTTTCTTTAGCCATTTATAGTTCCTCCTTTAAATAAGTAAAAGTGTTTTATATTATTTTATATCGTACTAAGAAATAATGATTGTACACTATTTCTTAGCCTTTAATAAGAGTTATACTTTAGTTTTAACGAAAAATCAATTATTCGCCTGCGTTTTTCTTAATAATTTCTTCAGAAATGCTCTTCGGTACTTCTTCATAATGATCAAATGTCATTGTGTATACTCCACGTCCTTGAGTGTTTGAACGTAATGCTGTTGCATAACCAAACATTTCGGAAAGTGGTACAAAGCCCTTAACAACTTGCGCGTTACCACGAGCTTCCATTCCTTCAATACGTCCACGACGAGAAGTAACGTCACCCATGATATCACCCATGTATTCTTCTGGAATAACAATTTCAACACGCATCATTGGTTCCAAGATAACCGGGTTACACTTGTTCTTAGCTGCTTTTAATGCCATTGATGCAGCGACTTTAAACGCCATTTCGTTCGAGTCAACATCATGATAACTACCATCAAATAGTGAAGCTTTAATATCAACTAATGGATAACCAGCTAACACACCGTTTTCCAGTGAGTCTCTAACCCCTTGCTCAACTGCAGGAATGTACTCACGTGGTACAACCCCACCAACAATGTTGTTGTTAAATTCGAAGCCTGCTCCTTCTTCGTTTGGTTCAAATTTGATCCAAACGTGTCCGAATTGTCCACGACCACCAGACTGACGTACAAATTTACCTTCGACTTCAGCAGATGCACGGAATGTTTCACGGTATGCTACTTGTGGCGCACCAACATTTGCTTCTACTTTAAATTCACGTTTCATACGGTCAACAATGATGTCTAGGTGAAGTTCACCCATACCAGAAATAATTGTTTGACCAGTTTCTACGTTAGTTTCAGTTTTGAAAGTTGGATCCTCTTCAGCAAGTTTGGATAATGCAATACCCATCTTATCTTGGTCAGCTTTTGTTTTTGGTTCAATTGCAACCGAGATAACTGGGGCAGGGAAATCCATTGATTCTAAGATTACAAGGTTCTTTTCATCGCAAAGTGTGTCTCCAGTTGTTGTATCTTTCAAACCAACCGCTGCTGCGATTTCACCAGAATATACTTCAGAAATTTCTTCACGGTGATTCGCATGCATTTGTAGAATACGTCCAACACGTTCGCGTTTATCCTTAACAGAGTTTCGTACGTATGATCCGGATTGTAGTGTTCCAGAATATACACGGAAGAATGTTAATTTACCAACAAACGGGTCTGTCATAACTTTAAATGCTAGTGCAGAGAATGGAGCTTTATCGTCAGCTGGACGAGTAACTTTTTCCTCTGTACCAGGAACAATTCCTTCAATAGCTGCAACATCTGTTGGAGCTGGAAGGTAATCAAGCACACCATCAAGCACTAATTGAACACCTTTGTTTTTAAATGCTGATCCACAGAATACAGGGTAGAATTCAACATTTAAAGTTGCTTTTCGAATTGCAGCTTTTAGTTCTTCGTTGGAGATTTCTTCTCCTTCTAGGAACTTCATCATTAAGTCTTCATCAGAGTCAGCTACAGCTTCGATTAAGCTAGCACGAAGTTCTTGAGCTTGTTCTAATAAATCAGCAGGAATTTCTCTTGATTCATCAACTGTTCCAAGGTCATCTGTATAAAAATGAGCTTCCTTGTTGATTAAATCAATAATTCCTTCAAATTGATCTTCTGCACCAATCGGCATTTGAACAGGATGTGCATTAGCACCTAGACGTTCCTTTAATGTTTTTGTAGCATAAAGGAAATCCGCACCTGTTTTATCCATTTTATTAACAAATACCATACGTGGTACGCCGTATGTTGTTGCTTGACGCCAAACAGTTTCTGTTTGTGGTTCTACACCTGATTGTGCATCTAGTACAGTCACCGCTCCATCAAGTACACGTAATGAACGTTCAACTTCAACAGTGAAGTCTACGTGTCCAGGAGTGTCAATGATGTTGATTCGATGACCTTTCCATGCAGCAGTTGTTGCAGCAGAAGTAATCGTAATTCCGCGTTCTTGTTCTTGCTCCATCCAGTCCATCTGTGATGCACCTTCATGTGTTTCACCAATCTTATGAATACGTCCTGTGTAGAAAAGAATACGCTCAGTAGTAGTGGTTTTACCTGCATCAATGTGCGCCATAATACCAATATTACGCGTCTTTTCCAAGGAGAACTCTCTTGTCATGTATTTTTCTCCTTCCTCTTAATGCTTTAGTTTTTAAATTACCAACGGTAGTGAGCGAAAGCTTTATTAGCTTCAGCCATTTTATGCATTTCTTCGCGTTTTTTCACAGAAGCTCCTGTGTTGTTAGAAGCATCTAGAATTTCATTAGCAAGACGTTCTTCCATTGTTTTCTCCCCACGTAGACGTGAGTAGTTAACGATGTAACGTAAGCCTAATGCTTGACGACGTTCTGGGCGAACTTCAACTGGTACTTGATAGTTTGAACCCCCAACACGACGAGCACGTACTTCTAATACTGGCATTACATTTTTCATTGCTTGTTCGAAAACTTCCATAGAATTTTGGCCGCTTCTTTCAGCAACTAATTCGAATGCTTTATAAAGAATTTTTTGAGCCTTTCCACGTTTACCATCAATCATGATTTGGTTGATTAAACGAGTTACTAATTTTGAATTATATAGTGGATCTGGCAATACATCACGTTTTGGCACTGGTCCTTTACGAGGCATATAGCATCCTCCTTTCCTGTATATGGTGCTTTAGATTAATTATTTTTGTTTTGGTTTCTTTGTTCCGTATTTTGAACGGCTTTGCATACGGCCGTCTACTCCAGCAGTATCAAGTGCACCACGAACGATATGGTAACGTACCCCTGGTAAGTCTTTAACACGACCTCCACGTAGAAGTACTACACTATGCTCTTGTAGATTGTGACCAATCCCTGGGATGTATGCTGTTACTTCCATGTTGTTCGACAAACGAACACGCGCATATTTACGTAAAGCTGAGTTCGGTTTCTTAGGAGTCAATGTACCAACACGAGTACATACACCACGTTTTTGTGGGGAACTTTGGTTTGTTAATTTCTTTTTAAAGCTGTTGTATCCTTTATTAAGTGCAGGTGAGTCAGTCTTTTTCACTTTACTCACACGACCTTTACGGATAAGTTGATTAATTGTAGGCATTATTTATGTCCTCCCTTCTTTACTTATAAAAAAATGGGTAACCAGATATATTAAATGGTTTTTGTAATACCACACATCCAGGTGGTTCATTTTTTAGCAAAAAAATAGTTCATTGTTATCAATTAGCTTCATAACACTATTTCTTCACCGCTACGCTTGATGCATTCACTTCAATATTACAAGCTGCGCCGAGCTTTTCTTTCGAACCAACATGGTGACAAGGTATATTTAATTCCACAGCTAAGCTAGCTACCTTTTGTGTCAATTGCTGATTAGCATCATCAGCAATGAAAACTTCACTTACCTCACCATTTTTCATGGCTTTAAGTGTTTGTTTTATTCCGATAACAATTCGTGTTTTATCTTGCGCCACTTTTTCATAAGACATTTTAAACATCCTCCAAAGGTTACAAGTATAAACGGAATCACCTTGAATATAGTAACATTGCCATTTTTTATTGTCAATAAAAAAATGAAATATTTTGTCGTGTTAATAACTTATTACATTAATTTAACATTCCGGATCTAACGTAATCACTTCGCTGTGGTAACGATCATTTTGACTGTATGATTGTTAAGATGATTTGTAGAAAACAGGGACATACCCTGCTTTCTACAAAATTAATCTCCATTACTATTGAACCGTTTCGATCTCTTCTGTTTGTTCAATTACAGGTTTATCAAGTACACCTTTAATGTTACGATACTGTGGCATTCCCGTACCAGCTGGAACGAGTTTTCCGATAATAACATTTTCTTTTAATCCAAGTAACTCATCGCGTTTTCCTTTAATTGCTGCATCTGTTAAGACACGAGTTGTTTCTTGGAATGATGCTGCTGATAGGAATGAATCTGTTTCCAAGGAAGCTTTCGTAATCCCTAGTAAAACAGGTTTCCCTGTTGCTGGCTGTTCACCATCAATTAAGACAGCATGGTTCGCATCTCTAAATTGATGTAATTCAAGTAGTGAACCAGGAAGTAAGTTCGTATCTCCAGATTCACTTACACGGATTTTACGTAGCATTTGGCGAACCATTACTTCTACGTGTTTATCGCCAATTTCTACCCCTTGCATACGATATACGCGTTGTACTTCGCGTAATAGGTAAGCTTGAACACCTTCAACACCTTGGATGCGCAGCAAGTCTTTCGGATCAATTGAACCTTCCGTTAACTCCTGACCAGCGAATACTTCGTCACCGATAGCGACTTTCATTCTCGCGTTGTACGGAACAGGGTAAGAACGTTGCTCAACTTCACCTTGGATAACAATTTCTTGTTTATCCTTCACTTCTTTCATTTCTAGGACAGTACCTGCGATTTCTGTAATTACTGCCTGACCTTTCGGAATACGCGCTTCAAATAGTTCTTGAATACGTGGTAAACCTTGGGTAATATCGTCTCCAGCAACCCCACCTGTATGGAAGGTACGCATTGTTAACTGTGTACCTGGCTCACCGATAGATTGGGCAGCAATAATACCAACTGCTTCTCCAACCTCAACATCAGCACCAGTTGCAAGGTTACGACCATAACATTTTTGGCAGACGCCGTGTTTGGTGTTACATGTAAATGCAGAGCGAATTGTTACCTCTTCAACTCCTGCATTAATAATCGCCTTCGCTTTGTCTTCTAGAATTAATTCATTTCGTTTCACAAGTACTTTACCTGTTTCAGGATGCTTCACAGGTGTGAATGCATTACGTCCGATTAGACGATCGATTAATGGTTCAATCACTTCTGTTCCATCTACTAAAGCAGAAACAGTTAAGCCACGATCTGTACCACAATCTTCTTCACGGATGATTACATCTTGTGCAACATCTACAAGCCTTCTTGTTAAGTAACCAGAGTCAGCAGTCTTAAGTGCTGTATCCGCAAGACCTTTACGAGCACCGTGTGTAGAAATAAAGTATTCTAGCACTGTTAAACCTTCACGGAAACTTGATTTGATTGGGATTTCAATGATTTTACCAGATGGATCCGCCATTAAACCACGCATACCTGCAAGCTGCGTGAAGTTAGATGCGTTACCACGGGCACCGGAATCACTCATCATGAAAATTGGATTTCGGTTACTCAATGAATCCATTAACTTACCTTGAATAACGTCTTTTGCTTGTGACCAAATCGAAATTACTCGGTCATAGCGTTCTTCTTCAGTAATCAATCCACGACGGAATTGTTTAAGGACGTTATCTACTTTGATTTGTGCTTCATCAAGAATTTCTTGTTTATCAGGTAAAACAACGATATCAGATATACCAACTGTCATACCAGCTTTCGTAGAATAACTAAATCCTAAATCTTTCATACGGTCAAGCATTTTCGATGTTTCTGTAATCTTATACTGCTTGAATACTTCAGCAATAATATCACCTAAGAAACCTTTCTTAAATGGCTTAACTTCATCGCGATTTTCGATCTCCTTCTGAAGATCTACTCCAACTTCCACAAAGTAATTTGCTGGTGTTTCTTCTTGCAAGTTTACTTTTGTAGGTTCGTTAATATATGGGAATGACTCCGGTAATATCTCGTTAAAGATTAACTTACCAACAGTCGTTAGAAGCATCATATTTTGTTGCTTTTCTGTAAATGTTTTGTTATTTACGCTAGATGCAAGCACTGCTATCCGTGTGTGTAAATGAACATATCCATTATGATAAGCTAACATCGCTTCATTAATATCTTTAAATACACTACCTTCTCCGACCGCTCCAGCGCGCTCCAACGTCAAGTAGTAGTTTCCTAATACCATATCCTGTGATGGTGTAACAACCGGTTTACCATCTTTTGGATTTAAGATGTTTTGCGCAGCAAGCATTAGGATACGTGCTTCTGCTTGTGCTTCTGCACTTAGTGGAACGTGAACAGCCATTTGGTCACCATCAAAGTCGGCATTATATGCAGTACATACTAAGGGATGCAAACGAATTGCGCGTCCTTCTACTAATGTAGGCTCAAATGCTTGAATACCTAGTCTATGCAATGTAGGTGCGCGGTTTAAGAGTACTGGATGTTCCTTAATAACATCTTCCAGCACATCCCAAACATCAGGGTGTACACGCTCAATTTTACGTTTCGCTGACTTAATATTATGCGCAAGTCCTCTTTCGACAAGCTCCTTCATAATAAATGGTTTAAATAGCTCTAATGCCATTTCTCTCGGCAGTCCGCATTGGTACATCTTTAAGTTAGGACCAACGATAATTACAGAACGGCCAGAGTAGTCAACACGTTTTCCAAGTAAGTTTTGACGGAAACGACCTTGCTTCCCTTTTAGCATGTGTGATAAAGATTTCAGAGGTCTATTACCTGGTCCTGTTACCGGACGGCCTCTACGACCATTATCAATTAAAGCATCAACTGCTTCTTGAAGCATACGTTTCTCATTTTGTACGATGATACTAGGTGCACCAAGGTCCAACAGCCGTTTTAGACGGTTATTTCTGTTAATTACTCGACGATATAAATCATTTAAATCAGAAGTAGCAAAACGTCCACCATCAAGTTGAACCATTGGTCTTATTTCTGGCGGGATTACTGGAATAACATCAAGAACCATCCAGCTCGTATCATTTCCAGAATGACGGAACGCTTCCAATACTTCTAATCTTTTAATTGCTCTTGTTCTTCTTTGACCACTTGCAGTCTTTAGTTCTTCTCTTAATGCGTCAACTTCTTTTTCAAGGTCAATATCTTGAAGTAGCTTGCGAATTGCTTCCGCACCCATTTGTGCTTTAAAAGAATTACCATACTTATCATAATATGAACGATATTCCTTCTCAGACAATAATTGTTTCTTTTCTAAAGGTGTATTTCCAGAATCAGTCACAATATATGCAGCGAAGTAGATAACTTCTTCTAACGCTCTTGGAGACATGTCTAAAATAAGACCCATTCTGCTTGGAATTCCTTTGAAATACCAAATATGCGATACAGGCGCGGCTAATTCGATGTGGCCCATACGTTCACGGCGCACTTTCGATTTAGTAACTTCTACACCACAGCGATCACAAACAACACCTTTGTACCGAACACGTTTGTATTTTCCACAATGGCATTCCCAGTCTTTAGTTGGCCCAAATATACGTTCACAGAACAAACCATCTTTCTCAGGCTTTAACGTACGATAATTAATTGTTTCTGGTTTTTTAACCTCGCCATATGACCAGGAGCGAATCTTCTCTGGTGAAGCCAAACCTATTTTCATATACTCAAATGTATTTACATCTAGCAAGGAGCCTTCCTCCCTTATAATGTGCGATTTTTACGATTCGACTAACGATATAAACTGGAGAATCACCTATGGTAAATAGGTAATTCTCAGGTTGCTTATTTCATTTACTCGACTTCTAAATTAAGTTTACTTGCCGTTTGAACATCTTCTTCATCAATTTCACGTAAATCAATCTCATGTTCATTGCTATTAAGCATCTTAACATCTAAACCAAGACTTTGCAGTTCTTTGATTAGTACCTTGAATGATTCTGGTACACCTGGTTCAGGGATGTTATCGCCCTTCACAATAGATTCGTAAGTCTTCACACGACCGACAATATCATCTGATTTCACTGTTAATATTTCTTGAAGCGTATATGCAGCACCGTATGCTTCAAGCGCCCATACTTCCATCTCTCCGAAACGTTGTCCACCGAATTGCGCTTTACCACCAAGCGGTTGCTGCGTAACAAGTGAATATGGTCCAGTTGAACGTGCGTGCAGCTTATCATCTACCATGTGCGCAAGCTTGATCATGTACATGACCCCTACAGACACTCGGTTATCAAAGGCTTCACCAGTTCTTCCGTCATAAAGAATTGTTTTTGCATCTCTCGCCATTCCAGCTTCTTCCAGTGTTTCATAAACATCTTCTTCTGTCGCCCCATCAAATACTGGGGAAGCAACATGAATTCCAAGATATCTTGCTGCCATCCCTAAATGAAGCTCAAACACCTGTCCGATATTCATTCGTGATGGCACCCCTAGTGGGTTAAGCATAATATCAATCGGAGTTCCGTCTGGCATAAACGGCATATCTTCTTCTGGTAATATTTTTGAAATAACACCTTTATTACCATGACGTCCAGCCATCTTATCTCCTTCGTGAATTTTACGTTTTTGAACGATATATGCACGAACAAGCTGGTTAACACCTGGTGGTAACTCGTCTCCATCTTCACGATTGAAGATTTTAACATCTAGAACAATTCCGCCAGCACCGTGTGGTACACGTAATGAAGTATCACGAACTTCACGAGCTTTTTCACCGAAGATTGCGTGTAGTAATCTTTCTTCTGCCGATAATTCAGTAACTCCCTTAGGCGTTACTTTACCAACTAAAATATCACCATCTGTTACTTCAGCTCCGACACGAATGATACCATGCTCATCCAAGTCTTTTAGCGCTTCCTCACCAACGTTTGGAATATCTCTTGTGATCTCTTCAGGTCCAAGCTTCGTATCACGAGATTCAGATTCATATTCTTCTATATGGATAGATGTATAAACATCGTCCTTAACAAGTCTTTCACTCATAATAATCGCATCTTCATAGTTATAACCTTCCCAAGTCATGAAACCAACTAGGACGTTACGACCTAATGCAAGTTCTCCGTCTTCCATTGAAGGACCATCTGCAAGAACCTCTCCTTTTGTAACACGATCTCCTTCTGTTACAATCGGACGTTGATTAATACATGATCCAGCATTCGAACGAATGAACTTTTGCAATTGATAACGATCAAGATCGCCTTGAACTTCTTTTCCGTCTACATTTGAAACACGACGCACAAGAATTTCTTTAGCTTCTACACGTTCAACGATACCTTCCGCTTTACAAATTACTGCCGCACCGGAGTCTTTCCCGTTTACATATTCCATACCAGTACCAACAATTGGCGCTTCTGGTTTCATTAACGGAACTGCTTGACGTTGCATGTTCGCACCCATCAACGCACGGTTTGAGTCATCATTTTCCAAGAAAGGAATACATGCTGTAGCAGCAGACACTACTTGTTTAGGTGATACATCCATGTAATCAATTTTTGAACGATTAACAATAATATTGTCTTCACGGAAACGAGCAATTACTTCTTCTTCAGCAAATCTATCTTCCTCATCAAGAATCGCGTTTGCTTGTGCCACAATATAATTATCTTGTTCATCCGCAGTTAAGTAATCGATTTGCATCGTAACTTTACCTGTATCTGGATCAACACGACGATAAGGCGATTCGATAAAGCCAAAAGCATTCACTCTTGCATAACTTGATAATGAGTTGATCAATCCAATGTTCGGTCCTTCTGGCGTTTCAATCGGACACATACGGCCATAGTGGGTATAGTGAACATCTCGTACTTCGAATCCTGCACGTTCACGCGTCAAACCACCAGGTCCCAATGCAGATAAACGACGTTTATGCGTAAGCTCTGCTAATGGATTGATTTGGTCCATGAACTGTGAAAGCTGTGAGCTTCCAAAGAATTCTTTAATAGATGCTATAATCGGACGAATATTAATTAATTGTTGTGGTGTAACGCTTGATGTATCTTGAATCGACATTCTTTCACGTACAACACGTTCCATACGAGATAACCCAATACGGAATTGGTTCTGCAGTAATTCACCCACTGAACGAAGACGACGATTACCTAAATGGTCAATATCATCTGTATCCCCTACTTGATAAAGCAGATTAAAGAAATAACTGATCGATGATAGTATATCGGCTGGAGTAATATGTTTGATTGAAGCGTCCACTCCTGCATTACCGATAACATTTAATTCTCTTTCACCACTTGGATCTGTCGGGTCAAGTATTTTAATGGTTTGCAAACGAATTTCTTCTTCAAGCACTCCATCATGCGGTTGGAATACACCTTCACCGAGTTTTTCTTCTTCACGTTCCAAATAAGGAATCAATTTATCTAATAATTTACGCTCTAGTCGATCGCCTTTTTGCGCTAACACTTCACCAGTTTCCTGGTCAACAATGGTTTCCGCTAAGACCTGATTGAATAAGCGATTTTTTATATTTAATTTTTTATTCATTTTATAACGACCAACATGCGCCAAGTCGTATCGCTTTGGATCAAAAAAGCGTGAAATCAATAAACTCTTCGCATTTTCTACTGTTGGTGGTTCACCAGGGCGTAGTCGGTCGTAGATTTCCAGTAACGCCTTTTCAGTCGTTTCTGTATTATCCTTTTCAAGCGTGTTTTTTAAGTATTCATTTTCCCCAAGCAAATCAATAATTTCTTGGTCTGTACCAAATCCAAGTGCACGTAATAACACTGTTATTGGCAATTTACGCGTACGATCAATCCGGACATAAGCAACATCTTTTGCATCAGTCTCAAACTCCAACCATGCACCACGGTTCGGAATGACTGTGGAAGTGATGCCCCGTTTACCGTTCTTATCGATTTTTGCGTTGAAATAAACACTAGGTGAACGTACTAGCTGAGAAACGATTACACGTTCCGCTCCATTTATTACAAACGTACCGGTATCGGTCATTAATGGGAAATCTCCCATAAATACTTCTTGTTCCTTAACTTCTCCGGTCTCATTATTGATTAAACGAACCTTCACACGAAGCGGAGCGTTATAAGTGACGTCTCTTGATTTTGATTCATCTACACCATACTTCGGCTCACCTAAGCTATAGTCTACAAATTCAAGTGACAAATTCCCTGTGAAGTCTTCAATAGGCGAAATATCCCTAAACATTTCTCCCATTCCTTCTTCTAAGAACCATTCGTAAGAAGAAGTTTGAATTTCGATTAGATTCGGCAACTCTAATACTTCACTTATACGCGCATAGCTTCTGCGTTGGCGATGCCGTCCATACTGAACTAGTTGACCTGTCAACTGCTTCACCCCTTAAATCCTGCCTTTATCGAAAAGTTATTTCTTAATCAACAAGGCTTATCTTATTTAAAAAACGACGACTGCACACGAGGGACAGTGTAGTTTTCAAATCAAACAATATTCGGCTGTTTAGCAAAAGCCGAAACAAACTTGCAAAGTCTTATTTTACAAGTTTTTAAATATGAATACCTTATGTGCAAGAGAAGGATTTCCACTTCACAGGCTGGGATATTTCTATTTTATAGTTTACAGAATGAACATATAAACGGTATAATAGAAAAAAGTAGAGATAAGATTTGCATGAAAAGCATTGTTTCTCTTAATTCTACCAGTGTTTCCGTTCGCCAATGAAATATACATTTTACAAGTTATTAAGTACCCTCTAGACAAAATAACCCCATAGTAACATTCTATTATCTTAGCACATGAGTTTTAATAGGTCAAATTTTTAAAGCTCGTAATATATAATATCCTTTATCCTTCTTAACCACTTCTACCTCACCAAATAGACTTTCCAGTTTCACTTTCGCTGATGGCGCTCCTTGTTTCTTCTGAATAACCACCCATAACTCTCCATGTTGCTCTAGCGCCGCAAACGATTCTTCAAACATACTATGAACAACCTGTTTGCCTGCTCTTATTGGTGGGTTTGTTATAATTCCAGCAAATGAACGATTAACCAAGTTAGAGAGACGATCACTTTGGATTACCTCAATATTTTCAACATCATTCGCAGAAGCATTTTGCTTTGCTAACGCCAATGCACGTTCATTCACATCTACCATCACAACATTTCTTCCTTGGTAACTATCCGCCAAGGAAATCCCGATTGGCCCATAACCGCAGCCTAAATCTAATAAATCACCCGCAATTACCGGCTCCACAAATTGTTCGATTAATAATCTTGATCCGAAGTCAACTTCTTTTTTGGAGAAGACGCCAATATCACTGGTGAATTTATATTCTTTCTCTCTTAATTTATATTTCCAAGTCTTTGGTATGCTTTTAGATTGAGGTTGTTGAGAAAAGTAATGCTCAGACATTTGGGCACCTACTTTAACATGTAATAATTGAAGTTATCAAGGAACATATGTTCCTCGGTAGTTGAAAAGAGCTCAGTCGTAATACGACGAGCTCCAGTTTTTGATAGCATTCTAAATTATTTAACTTCTACGCTTGCGCCAACTTCTTCAAGTTTAGCTTTCATTTCTTCTGCTTCATCTTTAGATACGCCTTCTTTAATTGCTTTCGGTGCGTTATCTACTAATTCTTTAGCATCTTTAAGTCCAAGACCAGTGATTTCACGAACAGCTTTAACAACTTTAATCTTCGCGTCGCCAACAGATGCAAGTACTACATCAAATTCAGTTTTTTCTTCTTCAGCAGCTCCAGCAGCTCCGCCTGCAACTGCAACTGGTGCAGCAGCTGTTACTCCAAATTCTTCTTCAATTGCTTTAACTAAGTCGTTTAATTCTAAAACTGACATTTCTTTGATCGCGCCAATCATTTCTTCTTTAGTCATGATATATTTCCTCCTAGTTTAATTTTCATGTTTTATTTTAATATCCAAGGGATAGTTTATTATGCACCTTGTTCTTCTTTTTGTTCTGCAATTGCTTTTGTAACGTAAGCAAAGTTACGGATAGGTGCTTGAAGCACGCTAAGCAACATTGAAACCATACCTTCGTAATTCGGAAGATCTGCAAGCTCTTTGATTTGCTCTAGAGATGCAACTTTCCCTTCGATGATACCACCTTTGATTTCTAGGTTTTCGTTTGTTTTCGCGAAATTATTAAGGATTCTTGCTGGTGCCACTACATCATTATTACTGAAAGCAATAGCAGTTGGGCCAACTAGAGTATCATTGATTTCCGCAACATCTGCAGCTTCCGCAGCACGACGGCTCATAGAGTTCTTGTATACTTTGAATTCAATACCTTCGTCACGTAATTGTTTACGAAGTGTTGTTAATTCAGAAACGCTTAGACCACGATAGTCAACAACCACTGATGTTTGACTTTCACGGAATTTAGTTGTGATTTCTTCTACAAGTTCTTGTTTCTTTTCTACAATCTTAAGATTAGCCATTGTTCCACCTCCCATTTGTATTTCATCATTACACCGACCCAAACATGCAAGCACTTTGGTAAGCTTTATAAGCTTAAATCTTAGTAAGCAATATAGTAAAAAGCTCCCATGTAGACATAGGAGCTTTATATAACAAACGATTTATCTTATCGACTGCTTATAAACACCTCGGCAGGATTATTAAACCAATAAAGGTCCCCACTGTCTGCGGTATAACGTATTCTTTTAATCAACGGACATAATTATATCGAATTACACTCGAAATGTCAACGTCTTTTTAATTAGATACTTGAAACGTCAACTTTGATTCCAGGTCCCATAGTTGATGCAATTGAAACATTTTTCATGTAAATTCCTTTTGCGGTTTGTGGTTTAACCTTCACAAGTTGTTCAGTTAATGCCACAAAGTTCTCAACTAATTTCTCATCATCAAATGAAATTTTCCCGATTGGAACATGGATGTTAGATTGTTTGTCGACACGATATTCAACTTTACCAGCTTTAATATCGTTAACAGCTTTCTCTACATCGAAAGTAACTGTTCCAGTTTTTGGATTTGGCATTAAGCCTTTTGGTCCTAGAACTCGACCAAGTTTCCCTACTTCAGCCATCATGTCAGGTGTAGCAACAATTACATCAAATTCGAACCAACCTTGGTTGATTTTATCGATGTATTCTCCTTCACCAACATAATCAGCGCCAGCAGCTTCCGCTTCTTTCGCCTTCTCACCTTTCGCGAATACTAGTACACGTTGTGTTTTACCAGTACCGTGCGGCAATACGAAAGCGCCACGGATTTGTTGATCTGCTTTCTTAGGATCCACTCCTAAACGGAATGCAGCTTCAACTGTTTCGTCGAAGTTAGCTTTAGCAGTTTGTTTTGCTAATGCAATAGCTTCTTTTACTTCATATGATTTCGTGCGATCAACAAGCTTAGTAGCTTCTTGATGTTTTTTACCTCTTTTAGCCATTTTATTTCCTCCTTAATTGTGGTTATAACGGTAATACCTCCCACTTATAAAAGCGCGGACGCTTTTATAAAGCATGCAATAAACCATCACTGGTCTATCGCATTCACGAAAAAGGTTGCGGAAGGGTTCCTGTCCGCAACCATTGCCGTATTAGTCTTCGATCGTAATTCCCATGCTTCGTGCAGTACCTTCAACCATGCGCATCGCTGCTTCTACATCAGCGGCGTTTAAATCTGGCATTTTAGTTTCTGCGATTTCTTTCACTTTATCACGTTTTACAGTAGCAACTTTGTTCTTGTTCGGTTCACCTGAACCAGACTCAATACCTGCCGCTTTTTTCAATAGCACAGCTGCTGGTGGAGTCTTTGTAATAAATGTAAATGAACGGTCTTCAAATACCGTAATTTCAACAGGGATAATTAAGCCCGCTTGATCTTGTGTACGTGCATTGAACTCTTTACAGAATCCCATGATGTTAACACCTGCTTGACCTAATGCCGGCCCTACTGGTGGTGCTGGGTTTGCTTTACCAGCTGGAATTTGTAATTTCACTAATTTGATTACTTTTTTAGCCACGAGACACACCTCCTTAAAGTCCGTGATGTGGTAATAGGGGTACCAATGGATCCCTCCCACTCATATTTACAAATGCCCTCAAACACGAGCATAAATAACAAAAGAATTTTACCATGAATATTAAACAATTGCAAGTCATTGAAATATTTTTTTCAAAAGGTTGTTACTCTTCCAATTGATATTCATCTGTAGCCACACTCAGTAATAGTCCTGTTGATTAACCTAGTTTTTCAATTTGTGCGAAATCCAGCTCGACCGGTGTTTCTCTGCCAAACATATTAACATGAACCTTCACTTTTTGCTTATCAAGATCGATATGCTCAATTGACCCCGTAAAGTCAGCAAAAGGCCCTTCTTTAACACGAACATTCTCTTTCAGTTCGAAGTCGATTTGAACCTTCTGTGATTCCATTCCCATTCGTTTAAGCAGTGTATCTACTTCGTCAGGCAATAATGGTGTAGGTTTTGCGCCATGGCCACTCGACCCAACAAACCCAGTGACGCCAGGCGTATTACGCACAACATACCATGAATCATCGGTCATAATCATCTCTGTCAATACATAACCTGGGAAGAATTTCTTTTTCATAACCTTCTTCTTGCCATTTTTTATTTCTGTTTCTTCTTCTTCTGGAACAAGTACACGGAAAATTTTATCTTCCATTCCCATTGTTTCTACTCGTTTTTCTAAATTCATTTTTACTTTGTTTTCATATCCAGAGTACGTATGAACAACATACCAATTTTTCTCCATTTATATAGGACAACTTACTTGCCCTTCCCTCCCTTAAAAAGAGTATTATTATTCTTCACGTCCAACATTACCACGAGTCCCTTAGAAATCTATGGTTTAACCAAACCTTTTGGTAACATAGCAGATTCATTACACTTGTTAGTTCAGAAAGTTTTCGTGTTTTATTATCTGCCAACATTAAAAAACCCGTTTTAGCGGGTTTTCTCAAAAAAGGCGTATTTTTATACTATTATAGCATAATTAAAATAAATTATTCAAAAAAAGAATCCAGAATAAATGAAATCCCCATATCAACTACCATGAAAAATAACGCTACAAATACAACTGTTGATATAACAATTACTGTATAATTCGTTAATTCTTTACCTTTTGGCCAGCTGACCTTTTTCATTTCCTTTGAAACATTTTTTAAAAACTTAAACACGCTTGTACCCCCCAAACTCTACCTAAATGTACATTTATTCCGCATAAAACTAGCAATTTTGCTATAGTATTTCACTCATATCAAAAAGGTAACCATCCAATAATGAAGGATGCACCCTATATGAAATCACACTTTATTTCGTTTCGCGATGCAATGTATGTTTCCCACATGTTTTGCAAAATTTGCGTACTTCTAAACGTGTAGATTGTGTGGATACATTTTTATTTGTTGAATAGTTTCTACTTAAACAAATTGCGCACGCCAAAGTTATCTTATTACTCAATATCTCACCCCATTATAAGAGGTTTTTCCTCATATAATGTAGCATGTTTCTACTTCTCATGTCAATGTAATATCAAATCAATCTTTCTTGCTGATAGGCTATTGAAATTTAGCCTCATTCACTTCCAAAAGCTGCTCCAATTTACGCTTTACTCTTTGTAAAGCGTTGTCAATTGATTTCACATGCCGTTTCAGCTCAATCGAAATCTCTTGATACGTGCGCCCATCAACATATAAATGCAGCACCTCTCGCTCCAACTCGCTTAATAATTCCGTTAATTGCAGTTCGATGTCACCCATCTTTTCCCGGTTGACAAGTAATTCCTGGGGATCAACCGATCTGGAACCTGCAATAATATCTAATAAAGTTCTTTCTGAGTCTTCATCATAAATAGGTTTATCTAATGATACATATGAATTAAGCGGAATATGTTTTTGCCTTGTCGCAGTCTTAATCGCTGTAATAATTTGGCGGGTGATGCATAGCTCTGCAAATGCCTTAAAGGAAGATAGCTTGTCCGCATCAAAATCCCGAATTGCCTTATATAGACCTATCATCCCCTCTTGAATAATGTCCTCTTTGTCGGCGCCTATTAAAAAGTAGGTCCTTGCCTTTGCACGCACGAAATTTCTATACTTATGTATTAAGAAATCTAATGCATAGTTATTCCCTTGCTGAATCAAAAGTAATATATCATTATCATTCATACTGTGTAGATTCTGTTTATCAAAATCAAGTTGACTAGCGTTCATGAAGCCCCCTCCAATTACCGATCCATCACTGTATCGTTCATTATACAGGACGCCTTTTAAGAACGTCAATACGAGTACGGGTAATTCCATTACTTAATTGAGAAGAGTCTAACATTTTCCGTGAATCTCCAATTAAATAATGGTTACACTATAATTCCCCACGTCGCATTTTTTCAAATTTAGCTAAGATCTCTTGGCTTAATTCTATTTTTGTTTGGGGCTTCACTTGTTGATGTTGAACAATATTTGATTTAATTTCACGTTCAATATCTTTTAACTCAATATATAATTCCCTCGCCGATTTACGAAGTGCACCTTGTCCAAAGATTGTACGTTGCTCCGCATAATCTGAAGTAGCCACATATACTTGTGTTTTTACATTTTTTATTTTCTTTACAAGCTTTTCAATGCATTCATCTGCCGTTTCTTTTTCTTTCGTGTAAATGATGTCTACTTTGTACTGGCTCAGCTTGCTTTCTGTACCTTTTACATAATAGGCATCGAATACTACAATTACTCGATGCCCTGAATATGCTTGATATTCTGCCATTAATTGAATTAACCGTTCTCTTGCCTCACCGATTTCTTTATCCTTTAGTCGCTGTAATTCATCCCATGCCCCAATGATATTGTACCCATCAACTATAAGGACGACCATTATGCCTCACCTAGCGGATATCGCTTTCGATAGACCTCATAGAGCAGCAAACTGCAAGCTACCGATGCATTCAAGGAAGAAACCTCACCCTTCATCGGTAAGCTAACCGTCCAATCACACTTTTTACGTACTAATCGACTGATTCCTTTACCCTCATTTCCAATAACTAACGCGATTGGCAGGGTTCCATCAAGCCTTCGGTAGTCCTCTGTCGCTTCCGCTTCTGTGCCAACTACCCAAATATTTCTTTCCTTCAGCTCATCAATCGTATTGGCGATATTTGTCACTCTCGTAACCGGAATATGCTCAATCGCACCCGCTGCTGTCTTCGCAACAGTTGCTGTTAGCCCAACCGATCTGCGCTTAGGAATAATGACACCATGCACTCCTGTTGCATCTGCTGTCCGTAATATAGAACCAAGATTATGCGGGTCCTCCAGCTCGTCCAAAATAATGAAAAATGGGTCCTCTGATTTTTCTTCTGCATTTCTAAATAAGTCATCCAATGATGCATATTCATAGGAAGCAACATATGCAATGACACCTTGATGATTTCCATCTGATAATTGATCCAGTTTGGACTTCGGCACCTTCTGCACAATCGTTCCCGCTTCCTTCACTAATTGATGAAGCTTACCCATTGTCTGTGCATTTAAATGCTCCAGTACTAGTACTTTATTGACAGATCTTCCAGATCGCAATGCCTCCATTACTGGATTTTTACCGATGATTATTTCTTGTTCGATCTCCATCCTATTCACTCCTTCCCTCGATAAATGCTACCGATAGTTGTAATAGTTCTGCTAACCGCGCTTCATTTTTTAATAAATAATGATAGCCGATTAACGCTTCGAATGCGGTGCTATAGCGATAGGTTTGAACACTGATATTCTTTGGAATTGATCCTGACTTTGCATTTCTCCCGCGCGCTACGATGCGACTCTCTTCTTCCGACAAGATGCCTATTTCCAGAAAGTGCAAAATGATTGCTGCTTGTGCTTTTCCGGCAACAAATCGAACCGCATGATTATGAAGCTGATTCGGTTTAACCTCACCTTTATTTAATAAATGCTCACGTACATAGACTTCATATATAGCATCACCCATGTACGCAAGTGCTAAACTCTTCATTTGTTTTACTTCTAATTCCATTATTGGCCCCTTTTCCAGCGGACTCCTTGAGCAGTATCTTCCAAAATAATATGCTGGTCCTTCAGTAAATCTCTAATCTCATCTGCGCGAGCAAAGTTTCGATTCTTTCTTGCTTCGTTCCGCTCCAAGATTAATGCCTCGATATCTTCATCAAGCAAATCTTTTTCATCATTTACATTGATTCCAAGTATTTGCAGGAATATCCGAATCGCTTCCTGGAAGGTATCGATAACTTGGATCGTCGTCTGTTTTGATTGCAAGTAAACATTTGCTTCCTTCGCTAGATCAAACAAGACAGAAATAGCATTTGCACTATTAAAATCATCATCCATCGCTGCTTCAAATTGCTGTTTTAACGCGTCAATTTTTGATAGCCATTCTGCTTCATCTTCTGCCAAATTCGTACTTGAAGCTTTTCGATGTTCCAGGTTCTGATATGCCGTTATAATTCTGCCAAATCCATTCTTCGCATTTTCCAATAATTCTTCAGTAAAATTAATTGGATTGCGATAATGTACGCTTAGCATGAAGAATCTTAAAATTTGCGGATCATGCTTTTCAATTAATTCTCGTGCAAGTACAAAGTTTCCGAGTGATTTTGACATTTTTTCATTATCGATATTAATATAGCCATTATGCATCCAATAGTTCGCAAATGAATGTCCTGTCATAGCTTCCGACTGGGCTATTTCATTTTCATGATGCGGGAAGGTTAAATCCTGTCCGCCTGCATGAATATCAATCGTGTCGCCGAGATATTTCTTCACCATTGCCGAGCATTCGATATGCCAGCCAGGTCGGCCCTTACCCCACGGGGAATCCCAGGAAATTTCTCCATCCTTTGCCTTTTTCCATAATGCAAAATCAAGTGGATCCTCTTTTCTTTCACCAATTTGTATTCTTGCACCGGAGCGTAATTCATCGATAGACTGATGGGACAGCTTCCCATATCCTTCAAATGCACGTGGTTTAAAATAAACATCTCCAGCCGCTTCATATGCATAATCTTTATTTACAAGAACCTCAATAAACGCAATAATATCATCCATTGTCTCCATTACACGTGGATTAACCGTTGCTTTTTTGACACCTAATGCTGCAACATCCTCTAAGTAAGCATCAATATATTTATCGGCAATCTCTTTTACTTCGGCATTTGCTTCATTTGCTGTTTTAATGATTTTGTCATCAACATCTGTGAAATTGAGTACGTAGTCAACCTTATATCCCTTGTATTCAAAATATCTTCTTACCGTATCAAATACAATTGCAGGACGAGCATTACCGATATGGATATAGTTATAAACTGTTGGTCCACATACATACATACTAACCTTTCCCTCAACAAGTGGTTTAAATTCCTCTTTGTTACGGGTTAATGTATTATAAACTTTTATTGACATAATCAGCTTTCCCTTCTTTCATCCTATCGATTTCTATTTTTAATCGGTCGATCTCCTGTTGCAATTCTTTGCACCGATCCGCTACTGGATCTGGTATCTTATGATGATCTAAATCTGTCCTTACTCTTTCTCCATTTTGTACGACGACCCTTCCCGGTATACCTACAACTGTTGAATGGTCTGGGACATCCTTTATAACGACAGCACCGCCACCAACTTTAGAGCTCTCACCAATCGTGATTGCTCCTAGCACCTTGGCACCAGTAGAAATAAGTGCATTATCCTTAACCGTTGGATGGCGTTTTCCTTTCTCCTTCCCGGTTCCTCCTAATGTAACACCTTGGAAAATCGTAACATTATCACCAATTTCGCAAGTTTCACCGATGACGACCCCCATGCCATGATCGATAAATAATCGTCTGCCGATTACTGCACCTGGGTGGATTTCAATTCCAGTAAAAAACCGACTAACCTGCGATATAACCCTAGCAATAAAGAATAATTTCTTTTTATAAAAGGCATGAGCTATTCGGTGATTCCAAACAGCGTGCACACCAGAATAGGTTAAGAACACTTCAAAATAGGTTCTCGCAGCTGGATCCTGTTCAAACACCACATCCATGTCCTCTTTCATCCTTTTAAATATCCCCATGATTCACAACCCCCTGTTTCATAATAAGAAACTATATATACCGGATCGATTTTAATTACTACTGGAATTATCGGAATTAAAAGAAGCGCCCCTGTGTAATCAATACACAGAGACGCTTCTCACGCGGTTCCACTCTGTTTGGAAAAGTAATACTTCCCAACTTATGCTCTAATAACGGTAGAGAACCGCTGTTATATACTAATTTTCCATAACAGACTCTAAGGGGCACTTCAAAGACGACGCTTAAAATCACTCCCAGCCAAGCGGTGATTCTCTCTGGATAAGCTAATCATTTTCTACTTTCCCTTTTCAACGTTCGTTTTCAACCGCACACAATGCGGGATTTTATTTACTTACTAATACCCGTTCAAAAAGGTGAATAAAAGGGTCCTTTTGAACATCATCTATTAATACTATATTATACAATTACTCAAATGTGAATAATTAAGCTCCTAATTGTTTTAACACCTTGTCCAAACGCGCTAAGATAACTTCTTTCCCTAACAGCTCAATTGCGAACGGGAGTTCAGGACCATGCATTTGTCCAGTTGTTGCAATTCGAATTGGCATGAATAGCTTCTTCCCACGATGGCCTGTTTCCTTTTGGGTAGCCTTAAACTGCGCTTTAATTGAATCCTTCGTGAAATCATCCAAATGGATTAGCTTATCCGTGAATACTTGTAATACCTCAGGAACTTGCTCTTCTTTAAGTATTTCCAAGGATGCATCATCAAGCTCAATATGATCATTGAAGAATAGCTCTGTCAACTCAACGATTTCCTTACCATATCGTAATTGCTCACGATATAAAGAAATCATATTTTCAGCCCAAATGCGCTTTTCCTCATCCATGTCCGCTGGTAATTTCCCTGCATCAATTAAATATGGCATTGTGAGCTCAATAACTTTGCTGAAATCAGCTTTCTTAATGTATTCATTATTCATCCATTTTAATTTTTGTTGGTCAAAAATCGCTGCAGATGTAGACAGGCGTTCTGGATCAAAGATTTCAATCAATGTTTGTTGATCAAAGATTTCTTCCTCGCCAACAGGTGACCAGCCAAGTAAAGAAATGAAGTTAAACATTGCTTCTGGCAAATAACCTAAATCCTTATATTGCTCGATAAACTGAACAACATGATTATCACGTTTACTCAGTTTCTTCCGCTCTTCATTTAGAATTAGTGTCATATGGCCATATTGTGGTGCTGTCCAATCAAATGCATCAAAGATCATCATTTGTTTCGGTGTGTTGGATATATGCTCTTCCCCACGAAGAACATGAGAAATCTCCATTAAATGGTCATCGATTGCAACAGCAAAGTTATATGTTGGAATACCATTTTGCTTCACCATTACCCAGTCACCGAAATCACTTGATTCAAATGAGATTTCCCCACGAACGATATCTTGGAATGTGTACGTTTTATTATCCGGAACACGGAAACGGATGCTGGGTTTTCTTCCCTCTGCTTCAAATGCAGCAATTTGCTCCGCTGTTAAATCGCGGTGTGCACCTGAATATTTCGGTGTTTGTCCATTAGCTTGTTGTTCTTCGCGCTCTGCTTCAAGCTCTTCCTCTGTCATATAATCTTTATATGCAAGACCCCGTTCAAGGAGCTCATCGGTATATTTCTTATAAATATCTAGTCGCTCTGTTTGGCGATATGGACCATATTCTCCACCGATATCCGCGCCTTCATCCCATTCGATGCCAAGCCATTTCAAAAATGTATTCTGACTCTCTTCTCCACCTTCAACATTACGTTTATCGTCGGTATCCTCTACACGAACAATAAATTTCCCGTCAAAGTGTTTTGCATATAAGTAATTAAAAAGTGCCGTTCTTGCGTTACCGATGTGCAAATGGCCTGTTGGGCTTGGAGCATATCGAACTCGAACATTATTTGTCATGGTGTTTCCCCTTTCTATTCATAACCTCTAGTGACGAGGTGCCTCGATTCAATTGATTCGTTCTGCATATTACTATTATTAATAAGAAAAGTGATAACATATACTGTTATCACTTTAATACTCTATCCTCTATAAGTTATACCCTTTTTACTGTGCTTTTTCAAGTAATTTTGGTTTTGCAAAAATCATACGACCTGCAGATGTTTGCAATACACTAGTGATTAGAACTTCAATCGTTTGACCGATATAGTCCCTGCCTTCTTCTACTACGATCATCGTACCATCATCTAAATAAGCAACACCCTGATTATGCTCTTTCCCATCTTTAATTACCTGTACAACTAATTCTTCTCCAGGCAATACAACAGGTTTCACTGCATTCGCTAAATCATTTATGTTTAGCACACTTACACCTTGAAGATCACATACTTTATTCAGATTAAAGTCGTTCGTTACAACAACTCCATCGATAACTTTTGCAAGCTTAATGAGCTTACTGTCTACTTCCTGAATCTCCTCAAAATCACCATTATAAATCTCTACCTTGATTGGTAAATCCTTCTGAATTCGATTTAAGACATCCAATCCCCGACGTCCGCGATTTCGTTTTAAAGCATCCGAAGAATCGGCAATATGCTGCAATTCACCTAAAACAAATTGCGGTATAATGAGCGTTCCTTCTAAAAAGTTCGTTTGACAAATATCAGCGATACGCCCATCAATGATTACACTGGTATCTAGTATTTTTGCTCTTGAGCCAGTCGCTTCTTCCACATCTTGACCATCGATAGATTTTCTCTTTTCCCTTTTATTCGTTTTTAATAGGTTGAAAAATTCATCCCTTCGCCGGAAGCCGACTTGGAATCCAAAATAACCAAGTAAAATGGTAATAAAGAGCGGTAATATTTGCGAGACAATTTCAATCCGAATATCTTGTAATGGTATTGTGAAAAAGTATGCTATGACCAATCCTATGATTAATCCTAAACTACCAAACATTAAATCCACTGCTGGTAATTTTATAAGTGCATCCTCTATCCATTTTAAGAAGTTTACAATATAGTCCGCTAACCAATAAGAGATAAGGAAGAATACGATTGCACCTAATACCATGCCCACATATGGTGATGTGAACCAACTATCTGCTGAAACACCTAATAAACTAAGAATATCTGGAACATATAAATACCCTGCTGTTGCTCCTAAAACAATAAAAAATAAATTTACAATTATTTTTAGCACCATTATCACCTCCTACTTTATATTATTGCCTTTATTTTTATAAATTAACCTTTGGAAAAAGAGAAAACGCTGATTATATATTAAGACTGGTAATTTCATGCTTTAATTAGCAAATTTACTGTCCAATTCCTGCGTCTAGTGCCTCTTGAACAGTGTTCACACCGATTACCTGAATATTCTTCGGGGGGTCCAGCCATCTAAATTATTATTTGGACAAATCACACGTTTAAATCCAAGCTTTGCCGCTTCTTGTACCCGCTGCTCAATTCGAGAGACACGTCTTATTTCACCAGTTAAGCCAACTTCACCGATAAAGATATCATCCGGTCTCGTTGAGCGATCACGGAAGCTTGAAGCGATGCTAACGACAAGTGCCAAATCAATTGCTGGCTCATCCAGCTTAACACCGCCAGTTACTTTAATGTATGCATCCTGATTCTGCAACATCATACCAACACGTTTTTCCAAAACAGCCATTAACAATGGAACGCGATTATGATCGATGCCCGTAGCCATTCTTCGAGGATTTCCAAAGCTAGACGGAGATATTAATGCTTGGATTTCAACAAGAATCGGTCTCGTCCCCTCCATCGAGGCAACTACTGTTGAACCGGCTGACCCTTCCGATCGTTCTTCCAGAAATATCTCTGAGGGATTCATTACTTCCCTGAGTCCTTCTTCTTTCATCTCAAAAATACCCATTTCATTTGTAGAACCGAAACGATTTTTAACACTACGTAAAATTCGATAAACATGGTGCCTTTCCCCTTCAAAGTAGAGAACCGCATCTACCATATGCTCGAGCAACCTCGGTCCAGCAATGGCCCCTTCTTTCGTTACATGGCCAACAATAAAGATAGGGATACCCATCGACTTTGCAATACGCATTAGCTCACCCGTACATTCTCGAACCTGTGAAACACTTCCAGGGGCACTTGATATCTCTTCACGATAGATTGTTTGAATCGAATCTATGACAACAAATGAAGGTTTAATTTCTTCGATTTGCTTCGTTATATCAAATAAATTCGTTTCCGATAAAACATATAATAAATCTGCTTTAATTCCAAGGCGATCTGCTCTGAGCTTTGTCTGACGTGTGGACTCCTCACCTGATATGTACAATACGGGCAGCTGTTTTTCAGCTAACTGAGAAGAAATCTGTAATAACAGGGTTGATTTTCCAATACCAGGGTCACCGCCAATTAATACTAGCGAGCCAAGAACAATCCCACCACCGAGAACTCGATTGAACTCCTTCATCGATGTTGTTACCCGTGGTTCCTTCTCCGATTCAATTGCAGTAATACTCTCTGGTTTACTATTTATTTTCGTGACACCTCTAAAGGCATGATTCCCCCTAGTTGTCGTTGATTCTGTCTCTTCAACCAGTGTATTCCAATTATTACAGCCAGGACATTTTCCCATCCATTTCGGTGACTCGTAGCCACAATCCTGACAGACAAACTTAGTTTTGCGTTTTGCCAAATTTCTCGTCCCTTTCCTCTCTATCTATTGTAAACCTTTTTTACAATCTATAGGTTACAGAATTCTATCAAATTAATAGTCAATCTTCCTCATTTTTGCCACAACTCATTGCTATTAAGGCTATTGTTGATGGGTATTTGTCGAAATTAGCTAAACCTTTAGGAAAAGCTAGAAGATGGATCTCTTCTAGCTTTGTATCGTAATCATCGGGATTGATATTAAGTTATTGTGCAAGAATAATAAAGTCACCTTTGTTATTCAGTCCGACCTTTACTTTCTCACCGATTGAAATTGTTCCTTTAAGAAGCTCTTCAGATAATAAATCTTCAATGTTCTTTTGAATTGACCGACGTAATGGACGTGCACCATATTCAGGGTCAAATCCTTCATTAGCAATCTTTTCAACTGCTTTATCCGTAAGAGCAAAGTCAATCTCCTGTTCCTTCAAGCGCTGTTGCAGCTGCTTGATCATTAATACAACAATATTTTTCATGTGTTTCTTCTCTAAGGAATGGAACACGATGGTTTCGTCAATACGGTTTAAAAATTCAGGACGGAATACCTTTTTCAATTCATCCATCACTTTAGATTTCATATCTTTATAATCTTGTGTTTCGTCTCCGAGATTAAACCCAACATATTTATTCTGTTTCAATTCACTTGCACCAACGTTAGATGTCATGATAATCACAGTGTTGCGGAAATCAACAACACGGCCCTTCGAATCTGTTAGTCGGCCATCTTCTAGTACTTGCAGTAGAATATTAAATACTTCTGGATGAGCCTTCTCGATTTCATCTAGGAGAACTACAGAGTATGGCTTTCTTCGTACTTTTTCCGTAAGCTGACCACCTTCATCGTAGCCTACATATCCTGGAGGCGAACCAACAAGACGAGACGTTGAGTGCCGCTCCATATATTCCGACATATCGATACGAATCATCGCATCTTCATCAGCGAACATCACTTCTGCAAGTGCACGTGCAAGTTCCGTTTTACCAACACCAGTTGGGCCTAAGAAAATAAATGAACCAATTGGACGTTTTGGATCCTTTAAGCCAGCACGTGCTCGGCGGATTGCTTTGGCTACTGCATCCACTGCCTCTTCTTGACCAATCACACGTTCATGCAATGTTTCTTCCATATTTAGAAGGCGTTTCGTTTCATCCTTCGTTAGCTTGGAAACTGGAACTCCAGTCCAAATGGATACAACACTTGCAATATCCTCCATTGTCACTTCGGAATCAGTTTGCCCTTGTTTTTCCTTCCACTCTTGCTTCGTCGCTTCTACTTCTTCACGGAAACGCTGCTCAGAGTCACGTAATGATGCTGCCTTTTCAAATTCCTGGCTTTGTACTGCTGCATCTTTTTCTTTTCGTACTTCTTCAAGCTTTTGCTCTAATTCTTTTAAATTTGGTGGAATCGTATATGAACGCAAACGTACTTTAGATCCCGCCTCATCAATTAAATCAATCGCCTTGTCTGGTAAGAAACGATCGGTAATATATCTATCTGAAAGGGTTGCAGCTGCTTCGATCGCTTCGTCTGTAATTGAAACACGGTGATGTGCCTCATAGCGATCACGAAGGCCATTTAAGATTTGGATTGTTTCTTCTAATGTTGGCTCATCCACTGTAATTGGCTGGAACCTGCGCTCTAATGCTGCATCTTTTTCAATATATTTACGATACTCATCAAGCGTTGTTGCACCAATACATTGTAATTCTCCACGTGCAAGAGAAGGTTTCAAAATATTGGATGCATCAATTGCACCCTCTGCTCCACCTGCACCAATTAACGTATGCAGCTCATCAATGAATAGAATGACATTTCCGGCTTGGCGAATTTCCTCCATCACCTTCTTCAAACGATCTTCAAATTCACCACGATATTTCGTACCTGCAACAACAGTACCCATATCAAGGGTCATTACTCGTTTATCACGCAACGTTTCTGGAACTTCATTATCGATAATTTGCTGTGCGAGTCCCTCTGCGACTGCTGTTTTACCCACACCAGGCTCCCCGATTAAAACCGGGTTATTCTTGGTGCGACGACTAAGTATTTGAATCACGCGCTCAATTTCCTTTGCACGGCCAATAACAGGATCAATTTTCCCGTCTTTCGCGCTTTGCGTTAAATCTCTTGCCAAGGAATCAAGTGTTGGTGTATTTGCATTTGATTGTTGCTGTCCATTTCGTCCTTGGCGACCAGCTTGAGATTCATTGCTCCCTAAAAGCTGCAGTACTTGCTGGCGCGCTTTATTTAAGCTAACGCCTAAGTTATTCAACACGCGAGCAGCTACCCCTTCGCCTTCTCGAATTAGTCCTAGTAAAATATGTTCTGTACCTACATAAGAATGGCCTAATTTTCGCGCTTCATCTTGAGATAGCTCGACGACCTTCTTCGCTCGAGGTGTGTAATGAATAGTTTGCATCTGCTGTTTGCCTACACCAATTAACTTTTCCACTTCCTCTTGGATTTTTGGAACTTCCAATCCTAATGATTGCAATGCTTTCGCCGCGATACCCTCGCCTTCTCGAACAAGACCTAAGAGAATATGCTCTGTACCAATATTCGTATGTCCAAGGCGTACAGCTTCTTCTTGAGATAAAGCTAATACTTTCTGCGCTTTTTCTGTAAAACGTCCAAACATCATAATTGATTCCCTCCTATTTCTCTAATTCTAATCGTTCTCGGATGAGTGATGCACGAAGCACATCACGCTCATTAGCTGTTAAGTTTTTCTTAGCAAAATGCTGTAAGAATCCTGGTTGAATAAGTACCATAAGTTCGTTAAGTATATTTCTTGATGTATGTTTAATAATACCTAAATCTATTCCTAATCGCACGTTTGAGATGCATCTAGCTGCCTCTGTTGCATTGATGATGCGACTATATTCTAAAACACCATAAGAACGATAAATACGATCTTCCAGTGTTAATTCAGATTGTTTCATAAGTATGCTGCGAGCGTTTCGTTCATGTCCAATTAATTGATTCACAATACTCTCTAAGTCACTCACAATATCTTCTTCCGATTTACCTAGCGTAATCTGATTGGAAACCTGAAATATATTACCTAACGCTTCACTGCCCTCACCATATATACCTCTTACCACAAAACCTAATTGGTTAATCGCTGGTATGATTCGATTAATCTGCTTCGTCATTGTCAATCCCGGCAAATGCATCATTACAGAGGCGCGTAACCCTGTACCAACATTTGTAGGACAACAAGTTAAATATCCTCGCATTTCATCAAATGCATAGTCAACTTTCTCCTCCAGCCAATCGTCAAAAGCAAATGCATCTTCCAATGCTTTCCCCAATTGTAATCCTGGATAATAGAGTTGAATCCGGAGATGATCTTCTTCATTTATCATTACGGATATTTGCTCATTTTGTGAGATAAGAGCTGCAGCCTCATCACTATACTTTACTAAATGAGGGCTAATTAAGTGCTTCTCGACTAGGACATGCTTCTCAACCCCTGTCAGGTCACTTATTGAAATGAATTCAAATTCTTCATGGTTCTGAAATGATTGATGTTCATATTTTTCTTGGAAAAAATCATGTATCTCTTCTAATTTCCCTTCATCTGCAATTAAGGGGTAGGGTATATCAGCAAAATTTCTCGCTAATCTTATTCGACTGCTTAAGACAATGTCACTTTCCGGACCATCGTCACGCATCCAAGGACTGATGGCTTCATCGATAAAATGCTCTAAGCTCATGACTTGTCACCTGCTTCTGATTTCTTTGAATTACTCTCCAGTCCTTTAATTTTGTCGCGAATAACTGCGGCATCTTCAAATGCTTCTGTTTCAATTAAATGTTGTAACTCCTTTTTATAGCTCTCTATTTGTTTCCTGGTTTGCAGGTCTATCCCTGTTCGTTTTGGAACTTTTCCATTATGCTTTGTGTTCCCTGCATGTGCACGACGGAAAATAGGATCTAACCGAGAAGAGAAGGTGCCATAACAGGATGCACATCCAAATTTTCCAATCTGCTTAAACTGTGAAAATGTCATTCCACAATGGGCACATGCCAAATCCTGTGCTTGTTGCTTGAACGTTTTATTTTCTAAACTATCGATCTTTGATGCATTAAAATTAATTAAATCTGTTAATAAATGATGAAACGAATATGTTTCATCAGGATAGGTTAAATAACCTTTCTCTTTCGCACAGACCTCACAAACATGAATTTCCTTCTTTTTGCCATTAATTACTTGTGTAAAATGAAGTGTGGCTGGTCGTTCTTGGCATTCTTGGCATTCCACTTTGCTTCTCCCCTTTACCAATCTGTATCATTAAGAAAATCTTATACGCTACTAGTATAGTTCGCAAGAATAAACATTCTACATATATTTTAATTGTGTAAGCATAGCGGTTAATATGCGTGCCCGTATTTCATCACGGAGAGGCAGCTTAAACGCGAGTGTAGTTCGATCAATGGCACTAAGCATCAGCTTTGCCTCTCGCTTTGAAATTATTTCTTCTTCTAAAAGTCGCTCAAGTATATCTAATGATGAGCGTTGCGTCACGGTCGGATTTATCAACTGAATGATTTCGTCTATTAAATCTGATTTATCTTGATGTGTTACTCTTATGATTCGAATGTATCCACCACCACCACGCTTACTTTCTACTGTATACCCTTTTTCCACAGTAAAACGCGTATTGATTACATAATTGATTTGGGAAGGTACACATTGAAACAATTCTGCAATTTCACTTCGTTTAATTTCAATCGCATTTTGTCCCTTAGATTGCAATACTTTTTTTAAATACTGTTCAATAACATCTGAAATATTACTCATCTGCCCATCTCCTCTTGTTAGTATGAGTAAGTCTATTATTTATTCCTTTATTTGACTTTGACTATCTTTGACTATATCCTTATTATACGCAATTATGATGGAGATGCAAATAGATTTTATAACCTAGTGTGGACAAAAAAATAAAAACAAAACCCTACATCGTAACTAAAGTAAGGTTTTGTTTTAAAATATGCATTGTTTTATTCATACAGAAGAGTAAAAGACAATCCTTTGTTATTTATCTAGTTCTGAAACATTATTTACAAAATCAATTTTAGAGATTTCATCTAACATAGAGATTCTTTCACTATTCTTTCCATGAATTAATCTAATTTGAATTTTTCTAATGTTACTCTCCATTTTTATTATTTCTATATTTTTTACCGTTTCGCCAAATTTCTCTGCAATAGCGACAACATCTTTAATCTCAAATTCTGGTTCGACAATAATTTCGATAAAACTCGAAACATGTATTCTTGGAAGAATTTTCTCGAAATTATTAAGGAAGATTAAACTGATTAGAATTATCAATGTTGCTAAGGCTGCAGCACCATACATGCCGACTCCTACTACTAGACCAATCCCAGCTACCGTCCAAATGGATGCTGCAGTAGTTAAACCACGAATTGTGCCCCCATATACAATGATAGTTCCAGCCCCTAGAAAACCAATCCCACTTATAACATAAGATGGTATACGTGCTGGATCAAATCGTACATTATCATACGTCTCTATAAATGAAGCAAACCCATATAATGACATTAACATCATTAGACAAGAGCCAACTCCTACTAGAATATGCGTACGAAAACCAGCTGAATGATTATTAAGTTCTCGTTCAAATCCAATTAACCCCGATAATACTAGGGCAATAAGTAAACGAATAATAATAATATGAAAATCATCGCCAAATACTATGTGGAAGAATGTATCCAATTGCTTGCATTCCTTTCTGTTTTATTTAAATCTACTAATGTATTAACAACTATATTTATTTAGGTATATATATGCCTAGAAGTTACAAAGAAGACCAGATAATGACTTAATGATTATCTATTTTATATCATATCTTTCCTATTCTAAATAGTCGACTTTGTCTTGTTTAATAATAATTCCTCTTAATTTATAGCAGGTGATTCGAGTAGAGAATAATCACCCGTATAACATAACCAATTAAAAAAGTCTAAGATACAAGTTTTGTATCTTAGACTTTTAAATTAGCCTGGCGGCGTCCTACTCTTGCAGGGACAAAGTCCCAACTACCATCGGCGCTGAAGAGCTTAACTACTGTGTTCGGGATGGGAACAGGTGTGACCTCTTCGCTATTACTACCAGACATTCCTAAAAAATTAGGACAAGTACTATTATATGCGTTTTAAAGATAAAATGCAAGGTATTTTTTAAATTTATACCTTAAAAACTAAATAAGAGTAATGGTCAACGACAATCAAATAAGAATTTAGTTAAGTCCTCGATCGATTAGTATCCGTAAGCTCCACGTGTCACCACGCTTCCACACCGAACCTATCAACCTCATCGTCTCTGAGGGATCTTACTCACTCGAAGTGATGGGAAGTCTCATCTTGAGGGGGGCTTCATGCTTAGATGCTTTCAGCACTTATCCTTTCCACACGTAGCTACCCAGCGATGCTCCTGGCGGAACAACTGGTACACCAGCGGTGTGTCCATCCCGGTCCTCTCGTACTAAGGACAGCTCCTCTCAAACTTCCAACGCCCACGACGGATAGGGACCGAACTGTCTCACGACGTTCTGAACCCAGCTCGCGTACCGCTTTAATGGGCGAACAGCCCAACCCTTGGGACCGACTACAGCCCCAGGATGCGATGAGCCGACATCGAGGTGCCAAACCTCCCCGTCGATGTGAACTCTTGGGGGAGATAAGCCTGTTATCCCCGGGGTAGCTTTTATCCGTTGAGCGATGGCCCTTCCATGCGGAACCACCGGATCACTAAGCCCGACTTTCGTCCCTGCTCGACTTGTAGGTCTCGCAGTCAAGCTCCCTTCTGCCTTTACACTCTACGAATGATTTCCAACCATTCTGAGGGAACCTTTGGGCGCCTCCGTTACTCTTTGGGAGGCGACCGCCCCAGTCAAACTGCCCGCCTGACACTGTCTCCGAACCGGATCACGGTCCTGGGTTAGAAGGTTCATACAACTAGGGTGGTATCCCACGGGCGCCTCCACGTAAGCTAGCGCTCACGCTTCAACGGCTCCCACCTATCCTGTACAAGCTGCACAAACATTCAATATCAGGCTACAGTAAAGCTCCACGGGGTCTTTCCGTCCTGTCGCGGGTAATGCGCATCTTCACGCATAGTATAATTTCACCGGGTCTCTCGTTGAGACAGTGCCCAAGTCGTTGCACCTTTCGTGCGGGTCGGAACTTACCCGACAAGGAATTTCGCTACCTTAGGACCGTTATAGTTACGGCCGCCGTTTACTGGGGCTTCGGTTCTATGCTTCGCACCGAAGTGCTAACACTTCCCCTTAACCTTCCAGCACCGGGCAGGTGTCAGCCCCTATACTTCGCCTTTCGGCTTCGCAGAGACCTGTGTTTTTGCTAAACAGTCGCTTGGGCCTATTCACTGCGGCTCCATGTTAATGAAGCACCCCTTCTCCCGAAGTTACGGGGTCATTTTGCCGAGTTCCTTAACGAGAGTTCTCCCGCTCACCTTAGGATTCTCTCCTCGCCTACCTGTGTCGGTTTGCGGTACGGGCACCTATGATCTAACTAGAGGCTTTTCTTGGCAGTGTGAAATCAGGAACTTCGGTACTAATTTCCCTCCCCATCACAGCTTGAAATTGTTGAACGGATTTGCCTATCCAACTTTCTCACTGCTTGGGCGCACACATCCATCGGTGCGCATTCCTTATCCTACTGCGTCCCCCCATCGCTCAAACAATCATGAGGTGGTACAGGAATATCAACCTGTTGTCCATCGCCTACGCCTTTCGGCCTCGGCTTAGGTCCCGACTAACCCTGAGAGGACGAGCCTTCCTCAGGAAACCTTAGGCATTCGGTGAAAGAGATTCTCACTCTTTTTTCGCTACTCATACCGGCATTCTCACTTCTAAGCGCTCCACCAGTCCTCACGGTCTGACTTCACAGCACTTAGAACGCTCTCCTACCATTGTTCGAAGAACAATCCGCAGCTTCGGTGATACGTTTAGCCCCGGTACATTTTCGGCGCAGAGTCACTCGACCAGTGAGCTATTACGCACTCTTTAAATGATGGCTGCTTCTGAGCCAACATCCTGGTTGTCTGGGCAACTCCACATCCTTTTCCACTTAACGTATACTTTGGGACCTTAGCTGGCGGTCTGGGCTGTTTCCCTTTCGACTATGAACCTTATCACCCATAGTCTGACTCCCAAGCTGAAGTAATTGGCATTCGGAGTTTGACTGAATTCGGTAACCCGGTGAGGGCCCCTAGTTCAATCAGTGCTCTACCTCCAATACTCAATGCTTGAGGCTAGCCCTAAAGCTATTTCGGAGAGAACCAGCTATCTCCGTGTTCGATTGGCATTTCACCCCTACCCACACCTCATCCCCGCATTTTTCAACATACGTGGGTTCGGGCCTCCAGTCAGTGTTACCTGACCTTCACCCTGGACATGGGTAGATCACACGGTTTCGGGTCTACGACCGCATACTATAAACGCCCTATTCAGACTCGCTTTCGCTGCGGCTCCGTGTCTTCCACTTAACCTTGCATACGATCGTAACTCGCCGGTCCATTCTACAAAAGGTACGCCGTCACCCATTAACGGGCTTCGACTACTTGTAGGCACACGGTTTCAGGTACTATTTCACTCCCCTTCCGGGGTGCTTTTCACCTTTCCCTCACGGTACTGGTTCACTATCGGTCACTAGGGAGTATTTAGCCTTGGGAGATGGTCCTCCCGGATTCCGACGGAATTTCTCGTGTTCCGCCGTACTCAGGATACACTCCGGAGAGAATTCCTTTTCGACTACAGGGCTGTTACCCGCTATGGCTGACCTTTCCAGATCGATTCGTCTAAAGAATTCTTTTGTAACTCCAAAGGAGTGTCCTACAACCCCAGAAAGCAAGCTTTCTGGTTTGGGCTAATTCCGTTTCGCTCGCCGCTACTCAGGAAATCGCATTTGCTTTCTCTTCCTCCGGGTACTGAGATGTTTCAGTTCCCCGGGTCTGCCTCCATTATCCTATGTATTCAGATAATGGTACTGTCCCATTACGAACAGCGGGTTTCCCCATTCGGAAATCCTCGGATCAAAGTTTACGTACAACTCCCCGAGGCATATCGGTGTTAGTCCCGTCCTTCATCGGCTCCTAGTGCCAAGGCATCCACCGTGCGCCCTTATTCACTTAACTAAGTTAGTAAATAAGCGTACTAATTTATTAGCCTTGCTTTAATTTTTAAAATTGATGTCGTTGTTACTCTTATTTAGTTTTCAAGGTACAAAGTATAAAATGAGAGATTTGCTCTCTCAAAACTGAACCAAACAACCATGTATGTCCTTACTATCTTAAAGATAGCGTTCCGAATATTCCTTAGAAAGGAGGTGATCCAGCCGCACCTTCCGATACGGCTACCTTGTTACGACTTCACCCCAATCATTGGTCCCACCTTCGGCGGCTGGCTCCATAAAGGTTACCTCACCGACTTCGGGTGTTACCGACTCTCGTGGTGTGACGGGCGGTGTGTACAAGGCCCGGGAACGTATTCACCGCGGCATGCTGATCCGCGATTACTAGCGATTCCGGCTTCATGTAGGCGAGTTGCAGCCTACAATCCGAACTGAGAATGGTTTTATGGGATTTGCTTGACCTCGCGGTTTTGCAGCCCTTTGTTCCATCCATTGTAGCACGTGTGTAGCCCAGGTCATAAGGGGCATGATGATTTGACGTCATCCCCACCTTCCTCCGGTTTGTCACCGGCAGTCACCTTAGAGTGCCCAACTAAATGCTGGCAACTAAGATCAAGGGTTGCGCTCGTTGCGGGACTTAACCCAACATCTCACGACACGAGCTGACGACAACCATGCACCACCTGTCACTTTTGTCCCCGAAGGGAAATCCCTATCTCTAGGGAGGGCAAAAGGATGTCAAGACCTGGTAAGGTTCTTCGCGTTGCTTCGAATTAAACCACATGCTCCACCGCTTGTGCGGGCCCCCGTCAATTCTTTTGAGTTTCAGCCTTGCGGCCGTACTCCCCAGGCGGAGTGCTTAATGCGTTAACTTCAGCACTAAGGGGCGGAAACCCCCTAACACCTAGCACTCATCGTTTACGGCGTGGACTACCAGGGTATCTAATCCTGTTCGCTCCCCACGCTTTCGCTCCTCAGCGTCAGTTACAGACCAGAGAGTCGCCTTCGCCACTGGTGTTCCTCCACATCTCTACGCATTTCACCGCTACACGTGGAATTCCACTCTCCTCTTCTGTACTCAAGTCCTCCAGTTTCCAATGACCGTTCGTGGTTAAGCCACGAGATTTCACATCAGACTTAAAAGACCGCCTGCGAGCGCTTTACGCCCAATAATTCCGGACAACGCTTGCCACCTACGTATTACCGCGGCTGCTGGCACGTAGTTAGCCGTGGCTTTCTGGTTAGGTACCGTCAAGGCATGATCAGTTACTATCATACTTGTTCTTCCCTAACAACAGAGTTTTACGATCCGAAAACCTTCATCACTCACGCGGCGTTGCTCCGTCAGACTTTCGTCCATTGCGGAAGATTCCCTACTGCTGCCTCCCGTAGGAGTCTGGGCCGTGTCTCAGTCCCAGTGTGGCCGATCACCCTCTCAGGTCGGCTACGCATCGTCGCCTTGGTGAGCCATTACCCCACCAACTAGCTAATGCGCCGCGGGCCCATCTGTAAGTGACAGCTTGCGCCGCCTTTCATCTTCTCACCATGAGGTGAAAAGTGTTATCCGGTATTAGCTCACGTTTCCGCGAGTTATCCCGATCTTACAGGTAGGTTGCCCACGTGTTACTCACCCGTCCGCCGCTCATTCCACAAGCGTCACCCCGAAGGGGTCAACTTGCTTCCTGCGCTCGACTTGCATGTATTAGGCACGCCGCCAGCGTTCGTCCTGAGCCAAGATCAAACTCTCCAATAAAGTGTTTGAAATGAAATTGACACCAATCAATTTCATATAATGTCTTAGCTTTAAGAAGTGTTACCTTCTTGTTTTGTTGAAAAGAAAACACGTTTCTTTTCGTTGACATACTGGTTGTTTTGTTCAGTTTTCAAAGAGCAAATTAAAAGCCGCTTAGAAATGCGACTAAATCAACATGAAATATTGAGTTTAAAAGTCAATTTTATTATTGATTTATGGTGGAGCCTAGCGGGATCGAACCGCTGACCTCCTGCGTGCAAGGCAGGCGCTCTCCCAGCTGAGCTAAGGCCCCGTAATGGAAATAATGGTCGGGAAGACAGGATTCGAACCTGCGACCCCTTGGTCCCAAACCAAGTGCTCTACCAAGCTGAGCTACTTCCCGGAAAATATGGCGCGCCCGAGAGGAGTCGAACCCCTAACCTCTTGATCCGTAGTCAAACGCTCTATCCAATTGAGCTACGGGCGCATATGGTGCCGAGGACCGGAATCGAACCGGTACGGTAGTCACCTACCGCAGGATTTTAAGTCCTGTGCGTCTGCCAGTTCCGCCACCCCGGCAAGGGCTTGGAGCGGAAGACGGGATTCGAACCCGCGACCCCCACCTTGGCAAGGTGGTGTTCTACCACTGAACTACTTCCGCTTAAGGCATATTTAAATGGTGCGGGTGAAGGGACTTGAACCCCCACGTCCGAAGACACTAGATCCTAAGTCTAGCGCGTCTGCCAATTCCGCCACACCCGCAAATAATGGTGAGCCATGAAGGATTCGAACCTTCGACCCTTTGATTAAAAGTCAAATGCTCTACCGACTGAGCTAATGGCTCATACTATTAAGTGCACCATTTTTTCTAAAAGCAATGGTGCCGGCCAGAGGACTTGAACCCCCAACCTACTGATTACAAGTCAGTTGCTCTACCAATTGAGCTAGGCCGGCAAAATGGTGGAGGATGCAGGGCTCGAACCTGCGACCCCCTGCTTGTAAGGCAGGTGCTCTCCCAGCTGAGCTAATCCTCCATTGCATATAACCGCCTGGCGGCGTCCTACTCTTGCAGGGACAAAGTCCCAACTACCATCGGCGCTGAAGAGCTTAACTACTGTGTTCGGGATGGGAACAGGTGTGACCTCTTCGCTATTACTACCAGACATTCCTAAAAAATTAGGACAAGTACTATTATATGCGTTTTAAAGATAAAATGCAAGGTATTTTTTAAATTTATACCTTAAAAACTAAATAAGAGTAATGGTCAACGACAATCAAATAAGAATTTAGTTAAGTCCTCGATCGATTAGTATCCGTAAGCTCCACGTGTCACCACGCTTCCACACCGAACCTATCAACCTCATCGTCTCTGAGGGATCTTACTCACTCGAAGTGATGGGAAGTCTCATCTTGAGGGGGGCTTCATGCTTAGATGCTTTCAGCACTTATCCTTTCCACACGTAGCTACCCAGCGATGCTCCTGGCGGAACAACTGGTACACCAGCGGTGTGTCCATCCCGGTCCTCTCGTACTAAGGACAGCTCCTCTCAAACTTCCAACGCCCACGACGGATAGGGACCGAACTGTCTCACGACGTTCTGAACCCAGCTCGCGTACCGCTTTAATGGGCGAACAGCCCAACCCTTGGGACCGACTACAGCCCCAGGATGCGATGAGCCGACATCGAGGTGCCAAACCTCCCCGTCGATGTGAACTCTTGGGGGAGATAAGCCTGTTATCCCCGGGGTAGCTTTTATCCGTTGAGCGATGGCCCTTCCATGCGGAACCACCGGATCACTAAGCCCGACTTTCGTCCCTGCTCGACTTGTAGGTCTCGCAGTCAAGCTCCCTTCTGCCTTTACACTCTACGAATGATTTCCAACCATTCTGAGGGAACCTTTGGGCGCCTCCGTTACTCTTTGGGAGGCGACCGCCCCAGTCAAACTGCCCGCCTGACACTGTCTCCGAACCGGATCACGGTCCTGGGTTAGAAGGTTCATACAACTAGGGTGGTATCCCACGGGCGCCTCCACGTAAGCTAGCGCTCACGCTTCAACGGCTCCCACCTATCCTGTACAAGCTGCACAAACATTCAATATCAGGCTACAGTAAAGCTCCACGGGGTCTTTCCGTCCTGTCGCGGGTAATGCGCATCTTCACGCATAGTATAATTTCACCGGGTCTCTCGTTGAGACAGTGCCCAAGTCGTTGCACCTTTCGTGCGGGTCGGAACTTACCCGACAAGGAATTTCGCTACCTTAGGACCGTTATAGTTACGGCCGCCGTTTACTGGGGCTTCGGTTCTATGCTTCGCACCGAAGTGCTAACACTTCCCCTTAACCTTCCAGCACCGGGCAGGTGTCAGCCCCTATACTTCGCCTTTCGGCTTCGCAGAGACCTGTGTTTTTGCTAAACAGTCGCTTGGGCCTATTCACTGCGGCTCCATGTTAATGAAGCACCCCTTCTCCCGAAGTTACGGGGTCATTTTGCCGAGTTCCTTAACGAGAGTTCTCCCGCTCACCTTAGGATTCTCTCCTCGCCTACCTGTGTCGGTTTGCGGTACGGGCACCTATGATCTAACTAGAGGCTTTTCTTGGCAGTGTGAAATCAGGAACTTCGGTACTAATTTCCCTCCCCATCACAGCTTGAAATTGTTGAACGGATTTGCCTATCCAACTTTCTCACTGCTTGGGCGCACACATCCATCGGTGCGCATTCCTTATCCTACTGCGTCCCCCCATCGCTCAAACAATCATGAGGTGGTACAGGAATATCAACCTGTTGTCCATCGCCTACGCCTTTCGGCCTCGGCTTAGGTCCCGACTAACCCTGAGAGGACGAGCCTTCCTCAGGAAACCTTAGGCATTCGGTGAAAGAGATTCTCACTCTTTTTTCGCTACTCATACCGGCATTCTCACTTCTAAGCGCTCCACCAGTCCTCACGGTCTGACTTCACAGCACTTAGAACGCTCTCCTACCATTGTTCGAAGAACAATCCGCAGCTTCGGTGATACGTTTAGCCCCGGTACATTTTCGGCGCAGAGTCACTCGACCAGTGAGCTATTACGCACTCTTTAAATGATGGCTGCTTCTGAGCCAACATCCTGGTTGTCTGGGCAACTCCACATCCTTTTCCACTTAACGTATACTTTGGGACCTTAGCTGGCGGTCTGGGCTGTTTCCCTTTCGACTATGAACCTTATCACCCATAGTCTGACTCCCAAGCTGAAGTAATTGGCATTCGGAGTTTGACTGAATTCGGTAACCCGGTGAGGGCCCCTAGTTCAATCAGTGCTCTACCTCCAATACTCAATGCTTGAGGCTAGCCCTAAAGCTATTTCGGAGAGAACCAGCTATCTCCGTGTTCGATTGGCATTTCACCCCTACCCACACCTCATCCCCGCATTTTTCAACATACGTGGGTTCGGGCCTCCAGTCAGTGTTACCTGACCTTCACCCTGGACATGGGTAGATCACACGGTTTCGGGTCTACGACCGCATACTATAAACGCCCTATTCAGACTCGCTTTCGCTGCGGCTCCGTGTCTTCCACTTAACCTTGCATACGATCGTAACTCGCCGGTCCATTCTACAAAAGGTACGCCGTCACCCATTAACGGGCTTCGACTACTTGTAGGCACACGGTTTCAGGTACTATTTCACTCCCCTTCCGGGGTGCTTTTCACCTTTCCCTCACGGTACTGGTTCACTATCGGTCACTAGGGAGTATTTAGCCTTGGGAGATGGTCCTCCCGGATTCCGACGGAATTTCTCGTGTTCCGCCGTACTCAGGATACACTCCGGAGAGAATTCCTTTTCGACTACAGGGCTGTTACCCGCTATGGCTGACCTTTCCAGATCGATTCGTCTAAAGAATTCTTTTGTAACTCCAAAGGAGTGTCCTACAACCCCAGAAAGCAAGCTTTCTGGTTTGGGCTAATTCCGTTTCGCTCGCCGCTACTCAGGAAATCGCATTTGCTTTCTCTTCCTCCGGGTACTGAGATGTTTCAGTTCCCCGGGTCTGCCTCCATTATCCTATGTATTCAGATAATGGTACTGTCCCATTACGAACAGCGGGTTTCCCCATTCGGAAATCCTCGGATCAAAGTTTACGTACAACTCCCCGAGGCATATCGGTGTTAGTCCCGTCCTTCATCGGCTCCTAGTGCCAAGGCATCCACCGTGCGCCCTTATTCACTTAACTAAGTTAGTAAATAAGCGTACTAATTTATTAGCCTTGCTTTAATTTTTAAAATTGATGTCGTTGTTACTCTTATTTAGTTTTCAAGGTACAAAGTATAAAATGAGAGATTTGCTCTCTCAAAACTGAACCAAACAACCATGTATGTCCTTACTATCTTAAAGATAGCGTTCCGAATATTCCTTAGAAAGGAGGTGATCCAGCCGCACCTTCCGATACGGCTACCTTGTTACGACTTCACCCCAATCATTGGTCCCACCTTCGGCGGCTGGCTCCATAAAGGTTACCTCACCGACTTCGGGTGTTACCGACTCTCGTGGTGTGACGGGCGGTGTGTACAAGGCCCGGGAACGTATTCACCGCGGCATGCTGATCCGCGATTACTAGCGATTCCGGCTTCATGTAGGCGAGTTGCAGCCTACAATCCGAACTGAGAATGGTTTTATGGGATTTGCTTGACCTCGCGGTTTTGCAGCCCTTTGTTCCATCCATTGTAGCACGTGTGTAGCCCAGGTCATAAGGGGCATGATGATTTGACGTCATCCCCACCTTCCTCCGGTTTGTCACCGGCAGTCACCTTAGAGTGCCCAACTAAATGCTGGCAACTAAGATCAAGGGTTGCGCTCGTTGCGGGACTTAACCCAACATCTCACGACACGAGCTGACGACAACCATGCACCACCTGTCACTTTTGTCCCCGAAGGGAAATCCCTATCTCTAGGGAGGGCAAAAGGATGTCAAGACCTGGTAAGGTTCTTCGCGTTGCTTCGAATTAAACCACATGCTCCACCGCTTGTGCGGGCCCCCGTCAATTCTTTTGAGTTTCAGCCTTGCGGCCGTACTCCCCAGGCGGAGTGCTTAATGCGTTAACTTCAGCACTAAGGGGCGGAAACCCCCTAACACCTAGCACTCATCGTTTACGGCGTGGACTACCAGGGTATCTAATCCTGTTCGCTCCCCACGCTTTCGCTCCTCAGCGTCAGTTACAGACCAGAGAGTCGCCTTCGCCACTGGTGTTCCTCCACATCTCTACGCATTTCACCGCTACACGTGGAATTCCACTCTCCTCTTCTGTACTCAAGTCCTCCAGTTTCCAATGACCGTTCGTGGTTAAGCCACGAGATTTCACATCAGACTTAAAAGACCGCCTGCGAGCGCTTTACGCCCAATAATTCCGGACAACGCTTGCCACCTACGTATTACCGCGGCTGCTGGCACGTAGTTAGCCGTGGCTTTCTGGTTAGGTACCGTCAAGGCATGATCAGTTACTATCATACTTGTTCTTCCCTAACAACAGAGTTTTACGATCCGAAAACCTTCATCACTCACGCGGCGTTGCTCCGTCAGACTTTCGTCCATTGCGGAAGATTCCCTACTGCTGCCTCCCGTAGGAGTCTGGGCCGTGTCTCAGTCCCAGTGTGGCCGATCACCCTCTCAGGTCGGCTACGCATCGTCGCCTTGGTGAGCCATTACCCCACCAACTAGCTAATGCGCCGCGGGCCCATCTGTAAGTGACAGCTTGCGCCGCCTTTCATCTTCTCACCATGAGGTGAAAAGTATTATCCGGTATTAGCTCACGTTTCCGCGAGTTATCCCGATCTTACAGGTAGGTTGCCCACGTGTTACTCACCCGTCCGCCGCTCATTCCACAAGCGTCACCCCGAAGGGGTCAACTTGCTTCCTGCGCTCGACTTGCATGTATTAGGCACGCCGCCAGCGTTCGTCCTGAGCCAAGATCAAACTCTCCAATAAAGTGTTTGAAATGAAATTGACACCAATCAATTCCATATAATGTCTTAGCTTTAAGAAGTGTTACCTTCTTGTTTTATTGAAAAGAAAACAAGTTTCTTTTCGTTGACATACTGGTTGTTTTGTTCAGTTTTCAAAGAGCAAATGTTGTTGCCGATTCGTAAATCAGCGACTTTATTAATATAACACATCTCACTATCTAAGTCAACAGTTTTTTAAAGCTATTTTTTACAAACATGTTTTCTTTTTCTGTGAGCTTGTCGCTTTTTGTAGAAGCAACGTTTATAAATTTACCATGTTTGTTGTTGAAAAGCAAGTGGAATTTTACAGTAAAACACAAAAAAGATATATTCCATTTATTTAGATAATTGACGAAGTCTTATAACCCTTATTTTATAAAGGTTTAATGCTACGTCCAACTAGATATATCCCATATAAAACCTGTATAATTGCAACTAAATGTGACTCCTTCTATCTTATAACTATCTTTAGGGTTGATAATAATTACTGAGTAATATATAGAATACCCTGTTTTCTACTAATAAAAACATATACCTTCACAAAACAACCTTTAAGCTATTCACTGCTTTCGTCCACTCATTACAGGCAATTGGTTTACATAGACAGAAATATAGTCCGTTCCTAGGTAATTAAAAAGACTCTAAAATGGGATTCATTCAATCGAATCATCATTTTAAAGTCTTTCACTAACTTATCTATTATTTATTACGCATTTGTGGGAAAAGCAGTACATCACGAATCGATGGTGCATTCGTTAATAACATAACAAGACGGTCGATCCCAATACCTAGTCCGCCTGTCGGTGGCATACCATACTCAAGTGCTTCCAGAAAATCTTCATCCATTAAATGGGCTTCGTCATTTCCAGCTTCTCTTTCCTGTACTTGTGCTTCGAAGCGTGCACGCTGATCAATCGGATCATTTAATTCACTAAATGCGTTCGCATGTTCGCGACCTACAATAAATAGTTCGAACCGATCAGTAAAGCGCTCGTCCTCTGGATTTTTCTTTGCAAGTGGTGAGATATCTACTGGGTGACCATAAATGAATGTCGGTTGAATTAACGTTTCTTCTACTTTTTGTTCAAAGAATTCATTTACTACATGACCAAAGGACATCGTGTCTTTTATTTCTACACCATGTTCTTTTGCTAATTTACGTGCTTCTTCGTCGCTCATCTGCTGCCAGAAGTCTACACCTGTTTGTTCTTTAACAGCATCAACCATATGGAGTCTTGTCCATTTCGGCTCAAGGTCAATCTCATTATCTCCATAAGCAATCTTAGTCGAACCAAGTACTTCTTTTGCAACATGGGCAACTAGATTCTCTGTTAATTCCATAATATCATTGTAATCTGCATATGCTTCATATAATTCGATCATCGTAAACTCAGGGTTATGTCTTGTTGATATCCCTTCATTACGGAATACACGGCCAATTTCATAAACCTTCTCTAGTCCACCTACAACTAACCGTTTTAAATGTAATTCAATCGCAATTCGCATATATAGCTCAATGTCTAATGCATTATGGTGCGTAATAAATGGACGTGCAGCAGCTCCGCCTGGAATGCTATGAAGCATTGGCGTCTCTACTTCTAAATAGCCATGTCCATTTAAATATTCTCTAATCGATTGAATGATTTTACTACGCAGAATGAACGTCTTTTGACTATCTGCATTCGTAATTAAGTCTAAATACCGTTGACGGTAGCGTTGCTCAACATCCTTCAAACCATGATATTTCTCAGGCAATGGGCGAAGTGATTTCGTTAGAAGCTGGAATTTCTCCGCTTTAATAGATAACTCCCCTGTATTTGTACGGAATATCGCACCAGTGACCCCAACAATATCGCCTAAATCGATTGTATTGAATACCTCATAAGCTTCTTCGCCAATTTCATCTTTTCTTACATAGATTTGGATTTGACCACTTAAATCTTGAACATGCGCGAATCCTGCTTTCCCTTTTCCGCGTTTGGTCATAATTCTTCCAGCAATCGTAGCTTTCTCAGCCTTTTCTTCCAGTTCTTCCTTAGAAAGCAATTCATTTTCCTCAATAATTTCGTTAGCTAGATGGGTTCTGATAAATTTCTCACCAAATGGATCGATCCCTTTTTCTCTGTATACATTTAATTTATCGCGCCGTACGAGCATTTGCTCATTTAATTCCTCTGACACAGCCATCACTCCAGTCATTAATATAGATATAAGTATATAAGAAACTATAAGAAACTCAACATTCTTTGATGTATTAGGCTACACGGGTGTATATTCGAAACTCACTTGGACAGTTTAAACCAAACGTATAACCTATACCTGCATTTTTCGCACATCGTTTATATCAGCCTTAGGAAGTGCATGAATCAATTCCTGTGGACGTTTATCCAAAACAGGAATAAGATAGTCTGCTGCAATTTCCTTTAAAGGTATAAGCACAAACGCTCGCTCCTGCATACGTGGATGAGGAATAATCAATCTTTCTATTTTACTATTTTCTTGATTAAAGGTCAAAATGTCAAGGTCTATTGTTCGTGGTCCAAATCGAATGTCTCTTTTTCGTCCTAAATTTAACTCCACTTGCTGGCAGTAATCAAGTAATTCCATTGAGGTAAGCCTCGTTTCCACTTCAATCACCATATTTAAAAAATCGGCTTGATCCTTATATCCTACAGGTACAGTTTCATATATCGATGATTCTTGCTTAATCTCAATTGCTTGATGATCTTCCAATGCACGTAATGCATCATGGAGGTAATCCAGTCTTGGTTCAATGTTGGTTCCTAACGCCAAATATGCCTTATTCATATGGTTCTCTCCCGATATATTTCTACAGCCACTGACTCATAATGCCCGACAATTGGCGGGTTCGGCTTTTCTACTCTCACCTTACAAGCTGTTAATAGTTCAAAGGAGGATAGCAGCTGGTCGGCGATACGCTCTGCTACCGCCTCGATCAAATTTAGGGCGCTACCTTCCACAATACGCTTGACCTGTTCATACGCCTCGCTGTAGTGAACAGAGTCGTTCATATCATCTGATTGTCCTGCGTCTTTTAAATCTAGGAAAAGTTCAACATTAACATTAAATCGTTGTCCTAATCGGTTTTCCTCTGGAAGTAACCCGTGAAATCCATAAAATTGCATGTTATTTAATAGAATTTTATCCAATATGAACGCCACCTTTACCGAGCATTGCATCCATCATTGTTGCTAATTCCTTATTCACTTTTACGTTATGAACACGGACAATATGCGCTCCCTTAACAATTCCTAGACATGTCGTTGCTCCTGTTCCATTATCTCTTTCTTGTGGCGGGAGATCCAATACATGTCCAATAAATCGTTTCCTTGATGTAGCTAATAAAAATGGATAGCCCATCGCCACAAATTGTTCCAGATTATTCATCACAGCTAAGTTCTCTTTTGCCGATTTCGCAAATCCAACACCAGGGTCTAGAATTATATTCTCCTTAGGAACACCTGCACGGATCGCAATATCAATACTCTCCTGCAATTCGTTTTTCATATCGGCAATAAGCGATGTGTAATTTTCATCCGTTCGATTATGCATTAAGATAATTGGCACATTGTATTTTGCCGCAACGTCCGCAATTGCAGGTTCCAGCTTAGCTCCCCAAATATCGTTAATAATATCGGCACCAGCTTCAACGGCATGTTTTGCAGTCTCTGCTTTAAATGTATCAATTGAAATCGGAATGTCGAATCTTTTTTTCACCGCTTCAATAATTGGCACGACACGCGAGATCTCCTCTTCAGCATCTACAGGTCGGTGTCCCGGTCTTGTCGATTCACCACCAATATCAATGATATCCGCACCTTGCTGCACCATCAACTCTGCTTGTGCCACCGCTTTTTCAATCGTTGTATAGCTTCCCCCATCAGAGAATGAGTCAGGAGTAACATTTAAAATTCCCATAATATGAGTACGTTTTGTTAAATCAAGTGTATGGTTTGCTGTTTTTAAGATCATCTGCCTATCCTACCTTCTTCCGTCAATATCTTTCTCTATCGTACCATATATGAGGAAGCTTCATCCAGTCGTGATTTGCTACAGACCCACCGCTGTGAAAATACAACTCGCTTTCCGCGAGCGGCTGCTGATCCTCTCTTGTCCTGCTTGGGAAGACGTCGCGGGAGACTTTCCACAACAAAATCAACATAGCATTAATATCGCGTTTTATAAGATCGCAACAACCAACAATACGAGAAGAATCGTATTTAGCAAAAAAAGGATTAGCATCTTCCTCGATGCTAATCCTTTCTCTAATTACTCGTTATCTTCATCAAATTGATATAAAGCAGTTGATAAGTATCTTTCCCCGTTATCTGGAAGAATTGCTAATACCTTTTTCCCTTTTCCTAATTGTTTAGCAACCTTAAGTGCTGCTGCTACCGCTGCACCTGATGAAATTCCTCCAAGAATTCCGTTCGTTGTTGCAACTTTTCGAGACGTCTCAAATGCTTCATCATTTTCTATTGTAATGACCTCATCGTAAAGGTTTGTATCTAGAATCTTAGGAACAAATCCCGCCCCGATTCCTTGAATCTTGTGTGGACTTGGAGAACCACCAGATAAAACAGGTGAAGCTGAAGGTTCTACTGCATAAAGTTTGATTCCCTCAAACTGCTCTTTAAGCACTTGGCCTGCACCGGTAATCGTTCCACCAGTTCCAATACCAGAAACAAAAGCATCTAAGCCTTCCTTCATTTGTTCCGCAATTTCTTTACCAGTTGTACGAGCATGCACTTCTACGTTTGCCTCATTTTCAAATTGCTGTGGCATAAAATAGCCATTTTCTTCTTTCAGTGCCTCTGCTTTTGTAATTGCACCTTTCATTCCGTCTGCACCAGGAGTCAGCACAAGCTCAGCGCCATATGCACGAAGAAGATTACGACGTTCTTTACTCATTGTATCAGGCATAACAAGTACTGCTTTATAGCCTTTAGCTGCAGCAACCATCGCTAGACCAATCCCTGTGTTTCCACTTGTTGGCTCGATAATTGTATCTCCTGCTTTTAAAATCCCCTCTTCTTCAGCCGCTTCGACCATTGCCATTGCAATACGGTCCTTCACAGAACTTCCAGGGTTAAAGAACTCTAATTTTGCGTATACATCTGCACTATTTTCATCCGTAAGATTATTCAGTTTGACGATTGGTGTTTCACCTATTAATCCGATTATTGAATCTGAAACTCTCATACAATCCCCTCCAAATCCTAGTATCTATATATGATTAATTTATAGTCTTTTCAAATAATTGTCAAGCTTTTACAAGTGCACGTCTATTTGGCTAAAGAAAAAGATGGCCGATTATCATTACACCTTTCTTATTCTCCCTATTCCAGAAAAAGCATGACAAGTATAGTCTATTCACTCCTATACTTGTCATGCTTTCCTTTATCTTAATCTTCGTATAGCCATTCAATCTTCAGTTTATCCCACAAGGAATTAGCCGAAAGTGATTGTTGTGATTGCTGCAGAGCAAGTTCACTTTTAACATATGGCTTAATCTCATCATACGTAAATTCTACACTAGGAAGTTTCCGGTGTAAGTAAATAATTGCTACACCAGTATCCACTTGAAATGGTTCACTGTAAGTCTCTTCTTCCATCTTTTTGGCTACTTCCTCATAGCCTGCAGGGAAAAATTGACTTGATGTTGTAATGAACCCTAGGTATCCCCCGTCATTCTTTGATTCTTCATCAATCGAATATTCCTGAGCTAATAATGGGAATGCTGCACCTTGATCCAGCTCATTCTTCACCTTTTCAGCAGTATCGATATTATCCACGATAATATGAGATACTTGCATGGAAGCGGAGAAGTTATATTGATTCTCATATTCATCGTAATGAGCCTTAATGGACTCTTCAGGAATATCGATATCCATCGTTAATAATTGTTCCAATTGGTATCGGTAAGTAATATCACGTTTCCACTTTTCTTCATTTGTCGCTATCTCTTCCTCTGTCAGAACACCTTGCATCGATGTTAAAAATGCTAACTCACGCTCAATAACCTTTTCATCAACTTCGATATTGTTTTCCTTTGCCAGTTGTTCAACGACAGAACGATCAATCATTTTTTTTAATTGGTTTTCACCAAAGTCATTGGTTAGGGCACTTATCCATTGGTTATACGTGATCTTTTCGTTACCAACCTTTGCAACGTCGCCCCTTTTTTCTACTTCTTTTCCAGTATTATCATTAATGACGACCTTCTCATCTTGGCTCCAAAATAGCAATGTAGCAATATTGGTGATTAGAAGGACGACAATAATACCTAATAGTAACTTTTTTGACATGAAATTACTTCTTCCCTTCACTACTGTTTCAATGCTTCAAGTTCTTCTTCAGTGAAATGATAGGTTTCATTACAGAAATGGCAACTCGCGTCTGCACCATGGTCTTCTTTAATCATGGCTTCGATTTCATCATTCCCTAATCCAATAATTGCATTTGCAATTCTTTCCTTGGAACATTTACAGCGGAATTCAAGTGGAAGTTTTTCAAGTATTTTTACTTCGTTATCCCCAAATAAACGCTCGAGAATTTGTTCTGGCGTATTTCCGTCACGAATTAACGTGGAGATTGGCGGTAATTCACTTATTTGCTTTTCTAAAAGATCGATTGTTTCATCATCTGCTCCAGGAAGCAGCTGGACAATGAATCCTCCCGCAGCAAGGATTGTGTGGTCTGGATTAACTAGCACCCCTGCACCGACAGCTGATGGCACCTGTTCTGAGGTTGCAAAATAGTACGTAAAATCTTCACTGATTTCACCAGATACAATTGGAACCTCTCCAGTAAAGTATTCCTTTAATCCTAAATCTTTAATTACACTTAAGCGTCCTTCTGTTCCAACAGCACGGGAAACATCCAGCTTTCCTTTTTCATTTAAATCAAAATCGGTATGTGGATTCGCAACGTATCCACGTACATGACCTTTCGCATTTCCATCCGCTACGATTGCACCAAGTGGGCCATTTCCCTCCACTTTAATCATCGTTGAATCTTCGCCCTTCATCATCGCACCCATCATCCCAGTAATGGTAAGAGTTCTGCCTAAGGCTGCAGAAGCTGTTGCAAACGTGTCTTGACGTCTGCGTGCTTCCTCTACCGTATTCGTTGATGTAGCTGCATACGCACGTACTTTTTTGTTACTTGTTATTGCCTTTATTATATAATCGCTCATGATGTCATCTCCTTGAGTTTATGATAAATTAAATGCAATCCTTTTAACGTTAAATGTGCATCCACTTTCTCGATTGTTGCTGACTCCTCAGCAACAAGAAAGGATTGTCCGCCTGTTGCAATTACTTTTGGTGAACTTTGAACCCCATTCTTGATCCGGTTAACAATTCCATCCACCATTGCAGCAGAACCGTAGTATGCACCTGATTTCATTGCTTCTGTCGTCGATTTCCCAATCACATTTGCTGGTTCCTCAATTTCAATTTTGCTTAATTTCGATGCTTTGCTATATAGTGCATCCATTGATATATTTATTCCCGGGGTAATAATACCTCCACAGTATTCCTCTTGTTCATTAATATAACAATATGTCGTTGCAGTTCCAAAGTCGATAATAATAAGTGGTGCACCGTATTCCTCAATCGCTGCAACTGCATTTACAACTCTGTCCGCTCCAATTTCTTTTGGTGTTGGATAATCCATTTTCAAATAGGTTGTGGCATCCTCTTTTCCTATCACACAGGGCTCTATATTAAAGTAATCACGACTCATTTTCTCCAGCGCAAACATGATTTGAGGTACTACAGACGAGATAACGACACCTTTAATATCTGAGAAACCAATTCCTCTATGGTCAAAGAGAGACTTGATTAATATACCAAACTCGTCTTCTGTTTTATAATGATCTGTTTTTATTCGCCATTCGTGTTTTAATTGGTCTTTCTCAAAAACCCCTAGAACCGTATTCGTATTTCCTACATCGAGAACAAATAACATGTCTCACCATACCTTTCTAGCAAAAAGCAAAATGTGTATGCATCACTATTTTTTAATATACCATATATTAGTTTTGGAACAAAACACGAAGCAACGAGCAAAATTGGAAGCACTTGTTTAAGCTGTGTACGGACTGCGCCTCCAGATAAGAAAAGCTTCCTTGACAAAATCGCACAGAGAAAAAATGCTTTTCTTTTCAAGGAAGTGGCGTGGAGTAATCGATTGTTTTATCCTTCTATATTATACAAAAAAATAGCAGCCACCCATTTAAGTGGCTGCACAATTATTATTTTTGATCATCTTCATTAGAAGGAGATTGTTTATCATTCATAATCGGATCATTGATATATTTCTTATCAGATGGATCCTCTTTTGATACTTCAGTTTTCGCTTCTTCGTATGATTTACCTGCTGTTTCATCTTTTGATTGAATGTTTACTTTTACATCCTCTTCAGCCACAACTGGTTCAGGAAGTTTTCCTTCATCCCAGAGTGAGCGAATTTGCTTCGCATCCAAAGTCTCAACTTCAAGCAGGGTTTGAGCGATAAGCTCTAGCTTATCTTGATTCTCAGTAAGAATCGTCTTCGCACGATCGTAGCAATAGTTGATAAAGTTTTGCATTTCTGTATCAATATCATGTGCAATGGAATCACTGTATGTTGGCTCGTTTTGTATATCACGACCTAAGAATACATTTCCACCACCGCCAGATGTAAATTGCAATGGACCGATTTTATCACTCATACCATATTCTGTAATCATCTTATTGGCAATATTCGTTGCACGCTGGAAGTCATTGGAAGCCCCTGTACTCACTTCACCAAATGTAATTTCCTCTGCAACACGTCCGCCTAATAATCCTGTGATCTTATCGAATAATTCCGGTTTTGTCATGAAGTAACGGTCTTCTCTTGGAAGCATTACTGCATATCCACCAGCCTGACCACGTGGTACAATCGTAACTTTATGCACCATATCAGCATCATCTAAAACCATTCCGATTACAGTGTGACCACTTTCATGATAGGCAACAATATTTCGTTCTTTTTGTGAGATAACACGGCTCTTCTTAGCAACACCTGCAATTACACGGTCTGTTGCTTCGTCAATATCTAACATGCCAATCTTCTTACGATTATCTCTTGCCGCTACTAGTGCAGCTTCATTTAGCAAGTTCTCGAGGTCCGCACCAGAGAATCCTGGTGTACGCATCGCAATTACTTTTAAATCAACTGTGCTATCTAACGGTTTATTTCTAGCATGAACCTTCAGCACCGCTTCACGACCATTCACATCTGGACGGTCAACCGTAATTTGTCTATCAAAACGACCTGGACGTAATAGTGCAGGGTCAAGAATATCTGCACGGTTTGTTGCAGCAATAATGATAATTCCTTCGTTCGCACCAAATCCATCCATTTCAACTAGCAATTGGTTTAGTGTTTGTTCACGTTCATCATGACCGCCACCGAGACCAGCGCCACGTTGACGACCTACTGCGTCAATTTCATCAATAAAGATGATACATGGTGCGTTCTTCTTAGCATTTTCAAACAAATCACGTACACGTGAAGCCCCTACTCCGACAAACATTTCAACGAAGTCTGATCCACTAATTGAGAAGAATGGTACACCAGCTTCACCCGCTACAGCTCGAGCAAGTAACGTTTTACCTGTTCCAGGCGGCCCTACAAGTAGTACCCCTTTTGGAATTCGTGCACCAACTGCCGAGAATTTGCGAGGATCTTTAAGGAAGTCAACAACTTCTACAAGTTCTTGCTTCTCTTCATCTGCTCCTGCAACGTCTGTAAAGCGAACCTTCTTCTTATCATCTGTGTACATTTTAGCTTTACTTTTACCAAAGTTCATGACACGGCCACCACCGCCGCCACCTTGAGCTTGACTAAGAATAAATAAGAAAAATAGTCCAATTAGTAAGAACGGTAATATACCCGTTAAGAAAGTCAACCATGCACTAGGTCTTTCCGCTTCCAATACAGTCAATACACTTTGTTCCCTTGCAGTTTCCGTAATGTCTGCAATGATTTCCGTATTATCAGGTACTTGTGCAATAAACTGCTTATCGTCAGATAACACCCCCGCATAACGAATTATCCCATTTGCAGGTTGATACGTCATTTCCTTTATTTCACCATTATTTAAAGCCTCTATAAATTCTTGTACATTTAATTCTTCACTTTCTTCACCTTGTCCATTAAACACTGTAAAGACACTAAAAACGACAAAGAAAATGAGCACCCAAAAGAATACTCTACTAAATATTTTACTCATTTCCTACCTCCTCCCAAGTGGGGAAAAACTATACTACATCGTACCATAATAAAAAGTTGAAATACAACTAATTTCACTTAATTAAAACATTTCGTACAAATAAGAAATTACCGCTCATATCAGCTGCCATTATTACTCATTCTTTCGGTAATATCGAATCCTCGTTCCGGCTTCTTTTATCCACCGTAAACTTCAGGCTTCAATACACCGATATATGGTAAATTACGATATTTCTCATCATAGTCTAATCCATAACCTACAACAAATTCATCTGGAACTTCAAAACCAATTAAATCTGCTTTAATATTCGCCGTTCTTCCAGTTGGCTTATCGAGCAATGTAACGATTTTTATTGATTTTGCTTTACGATATTTAAATAGATCCACAAGGTAACTAAGCGTTAAGCCACTATCGATAATGTCTTCGATGATTAGTAAGTCACGGCCTTCCACTTTCGTATTAAGGTCCTTGATAATCTTAACTTCTCCTGAAGATGTCATTCCACCACCATAGCTAGATACATCCATGAAGTCCATCTCTAAATGGCATTCTGTATAACGGAGTATATCTGACATGAAGGGGAGTGCACCTTTTAGTATCCCAATTGCTAACGGAAATTTCCCATCATACTCTTCTGTTAGCTGTTTTCCAAGTTCCTTACATTTATTCGTAATCTCTTCTTCTGTAATTAAAATATGATCTATTTCATTTCTCATATTATCTATTGCCATTCATAAATCCTCCTACACATTCCCTTTTTTATAATGTACTTGAATCCATTTTCCATTTACTGCTTGGGATTTAGGATGTCCTTTTTTCAGACCGATTACCCATAATACTTCACCTTTATGATCAACTAAAATTGGCCACTTATCCCGTTCTGTAATTGGAATTTTACTATCAATGAAAATATCTTTCAGTTTCTTACTTCCTTTTAATCCTTTCCAGCTCATCCTATCTCCGGCTCTTCTCGTCCGGATATGCAGTGGTCTTTTGACCTGGTCAATATTACATGTATATAGAAAGGGATCGGATGTTTCAATCTTATCGGCATACTCCGCATAAACCGCTGAGCCATCTTGTAGTACGACTTTTCCTGGTAGTGCCAATGTTTCATCATAGGAAGGGTCATGGGGATTAATATCTGCGAAGTAAAATGTCAGCCTATCATATGACTTTTCCAATTTAAGATTGGAAGGGAAATCGATACGAGTATTTCCTTTATTATGCTCTAATAATGCAAAAAAGTATTCTTCATGCACATAAGATAAATCCTTGGGTAATTCTTTATATAGATAGTCTAATATTAGATGAAAGGAACGCCTTTGTAAAGCGTGGGCATGCTTTCTAAATGATTCTATTTCAAAACTTGCCACTCGATTTACTGTATCAAATTCAACTAGTTCTTTCACCATCTGCTGAGCTTCTGTTTGCAGAAATTCTTCATCTTCTCTTAGTGTCTCACTTAAATGCTGAATTGTAATATGTATATTGTTATTTTTCTCCTTTATTAATGGAAGGAGATTCTTTCTGAAAAAATTCCTAGTATATATGGTATCGAAATTGGTTGGATCGATTCTTGGCACAATCTGATTTTCTTCACAATAAGCTTCTATGTCCTTTTTTGTGATACATAGAAAAGGTCGAATAATCATCCCATTGGCAAACTCCCGTTTTATTGGCATGCCGTTAAACATGCTCGCACTAGCTGTTCTCGTTAAGCGCATAAGCATTGTCTCTACTTGATCATCGCCGTGATGTCCTAATGCTAAATAGTCTGCATTTAATTGGTCCATCTGTTCATGAAAAACCTGATAACGCAGTTCACGCGCTGCTAGCTCTGTTCCCACCTGATGTTGCTTGATAAAGCCGGGAACATCTACGATAGCGGCTACAAACGGGATATCCCATTCCTTGCAGATTGCTCGAACATATTCTAGATCTTTACGCGACTCTTCCCCTCTTAATTGATGATCAATCGAAACTGCATTCAGCTGCAAATTCCATTTTTTACGAATGGAATTGAAAAAATGCAATAAGGCCATAGAATCTGGACCACCAGAAACACCAATCAATACGGTAGCATTTTCTGTTAACAATTGATGTTTTTTTATAAATGAAAGAACTGTTTGTTCCATGGCTGCCATCTCCAAAACGTATTAACAAATAATCTATAGACTATCATACCTATTATATAAGAAAAATACTAGCGCGTCGCTTGTAAAGGTAAGGCCGGAAGAGAAACTTCAAATGTTGTGGGAAAACTATCGTCTGACTGGGTGATTTGTCATGTTAGATGCAGTATTCCTATATTAATAGGGAAAAAAGATAGTATCCAATTGCAATGATAGTCACTCCTCCTGCCTCCATCAGAAATGGTGCATGTACATCGTTATTAACGTTATTAACACCCTTCTTACGCGTTCGTCGTTTCTGGGTACTGTATAGTACATTTGTAATTTCCCGTTTCATCTCTACGCTGGACAAATATTTTCCCATTAGCGCATTTTTAAGTATTTGACGATAAGGAATCAATGCCTTTACATCATCAATCTTCTTAAACAATATTCTGTCGGATTGCCCCCCTCTTTCAAACCGTTTAGGGTAGAAGACATTGACAAAAACCATTACAAAAGCGAATAAATCATAGCTGGGCTCCGCCCGCCTTGACCCCATCCCCCAATAGCCACGGTCGTAAAACTCTGTATACTCTTTAATCGCTCTGCCAATCTGCGTTGTTCCACCAACATCGACAAAGCGCACCCTTGTTGGCGAAGGAACGACGATAAGATTATCTAATTTTAAATCGCCGAAAACCCAACCTGATTGATGGAATCGCTCGAGATCCTCTAATAGCTGCAACATGAACACACCAACCCATGCACTCCCGTTATTTTGAATATAACGGGTCATTTCCTCCCCCTTCAAATATTCCATCACATAAAAGGAGTACGTGTTCCCATATGGAGATACCCAATCATCAACATCCAATAAATAAGGTCCAAGATGACTTCCTTGGACCTTTTGTAATGACTTTAATACATTGACCTCCACCGTCATCGATGTACCCTTATCACTTATTTTCAGTGCTGCGAGCTTTCCATTTGCTTCACATAAATAAACTGTACCGACAGCACCTGCACCAAGCTTTCTTTTTATAATGTAGCTTTTATGGTGCCATTTACCATTTATCTTTAGTCCGGGTCGTAAATCAATATCCTGTTTCTTCCAAGCCTGATTTGTCTTCATCCCTAAAGCTCCTTAGTAAGCTCTTCTTACCAAACTGGTACATCGCCTCGCGTATTGCAGGCCCTGTAGGAGTTATTCCACCACTCGTTAATTTCGGAAAAACGGTCGAGATTGCATCCAATCTCGGTGACCAATCGAACACCTTCTGAATGTCTTTGCGTTTCCCTGGGAAGCTATAAATTGCAAAACGATTTCTGCCAATCCTTGAATTTAAACTGATGGAAAGATCAATTAATGACTCCTTTACAGTTTGCAGTTTATCATGCATACTTGCGCTTGTATCTACTAATACAAGTACTTCTAAATCACTTGTCTCGCCTAAATCTTCTACGACCTCCATAATTTCTCCACGTTTCTCTGGATCTAAATCTTCAATCGTTTGATTTGAACCGAGTATTTGTTTAAGCTCCTTATTTACAAATCCTTGCAGCGTTTGTGTCATGGCCTGCTTCGTCACCATTTGCACTGTCTGTGATAATGACTCACTATAGACAATCTGACTTACACCTCCACCCGAAAGCGAAATTTCCTCAATTTCCTTTAACTCTGCAGAATCCTCTGTCTGATCATCGTCTAATATGCCAATTACATTCACCGTTATACCTTGTTGATATGCAAGTGCCGCCGTTACAGAAGGATCTTCGCCCCTATTCGAGCACCCATCCGTCAATAATAATATTTGCTTCAATGTACCCTTACGCACCTAACTCCACCTCCAATATATTCCACTACCATCATCGACAAAAAAGGAGAGGAATATACCAAAGAAAAGTGAAGGCGACTGCCCAGAGGCGGACGCATAAGCAAAGGACCGAAAAGCACGTGGTTTTTCGTGCTTGAAGTGTCAATTGCTTATGACGGTAGCCTCTAGGAGCCTGAACTAGACAGCGAAAAGTACAGCGGGCTGTTCAGTGACGGAGGGCAGAGTCAAGGGACCGCAGAGTGGTGGTCTTTCCACTCGGAGTGTCCATTGACTATGACCATAGTCACTAGCCCACACGATACTAGACAATGAAAAGTGTAGCGGGCTTGCCCAGCGACGACGGACAGAGACAAGAGACCGTAGAGTGGTGGTCTTTCCACTCGGAGTGTCAATTGGCTATGGCCATAGTCGCTAGCCCACGCGATACTAGACAATGAAAAGTGTAGCGGGCTTGCCCAGCGACGACGGACAGAGACAAGAGACCGTAGAGTGGTGGTCTTTCCACTCGGAGTGTCAATTGGCTATGGCCATAGTCGCTAGCCCACGCGATACTAGACAATGAAAAGTGTAGCGGGCTTGCCCAGCGACGACGGACAGAGACAAGAGACCGTAGAGTGGTGGTCTTTCCACTCGGAGTGTCAATTGGCTATGGCCATAGTCGCTAGCCCACGCGATACTAGACAATGAAAAGTGTAGCGGGCTTGCCCAGCGACGACGGACAGAGACAAGAGACCGTAGAGTGGTGGTCTTTCCACTCGGAGTGTCAATTGGCTATGGCCATAGTCGCTAGCCCACGCGATACTAGACAAAGAAAAGTGAAGGCGACTGCCCAGAGGCGGACGTTACAATGCCTTCTTCCGATATACAGGAACAGTTGCCCATTCTGGTTTATTTTTTTCAATCTTAGCGACAAGCACGGTCATATCGTCTTCAATCTCCCCCGATCTAGTCCGAATTACTTCTTCCAGCAATAGGTCTGCAATTTCCTGTGGATCATCCGTCACCATTTCTTGGATTTTTCGCTTCATCCATAGATCGGAATTTTCGATATACATTGGACCTTCAAAAATCCCGTCACTCATCATAATTAGCAGATCATCTGAGAGTAATTGCTCACTGACGATATCGACATCGAACTCTGGAATAATACCCATTGGTAAGTTACTTGCCTCAATTCGGATTACTTTATTCCCCCGTTTAATAAAGCTGGGAATTGAGCCAACCTTTAAAAATTGTACGAATGCATTATGCAAATCAATGACAGCTAAATCCAAAGTCGCAAACATTTCATCCGTTGTTCGTAATGCAAGAATAGAATTAATCGACTTAATTGCTACCTTTTCTTGAATACCAGTTTGAAGAATCTGCTGTAATAGCCTCAGGGTTTCTACACTTTCTTCTCTCGCCCGCTGGCCATTTCCCATGCCGTCACTAATTGCCATCGCAAATTTTCCTGCACCAAGTTCAATCGTAGTATAGCTGTCACCAGAAATTAAACCGCCACCCTTTGCGGCATTTGCAGCACCCATCGACACAATAAATTCTCTGGCAGACCCAAATGCCAAATAACTATAGCCATTAGGAAATGGAGAAATATCCTCTTGCTTCACAATAATCATCTCATTTAGAATATCCGATAAAACTGGAGCAATTAATTTAGCACCCTCTCCACGATAATTGTAAAATGATGCTGTCATTTCAATATCAATATTTCCTTTCTCCAATTGGTAAATATCTAATTTCTCTAGCTCAATCCCCATATGCTCTAATGCTTGAATAATCTGCATTTCCTGTTGCTCGTGATGCTGCCGTTCCTTTAATATCTCCTTCGCAAAATCATCCATTACTTCCGAAACACCTTGCAGTTGATCAGCAACTAAGCGCTTACTTTCCATTACTTGCTGCTTTAACTTGCGATTTGCTTCAAAATAAGTCATCTCCTCCTTCATTACTTCCACCACTTGCTTAGACTTCACACAATGGTTTTCAAAGCGGCTCATTACCTTTCGATTTGGATTCCTCCCGTCCGTAACATCATCCTTCATCTCCTCCATCATGGAATACGTCTTGTCAAACTCCTTTTGCCAGCATCGATCCTTCATAAAACAAGATTGACATGTCTTCTCCGTTACTCTGCTTAAATAAATATCTGTCTCCCGTTTCATATCATTGTCATCCTGAACGTCAGTTTCAGTCACCTGAAAACTTTTCGCTAGAGCTTGGAATACATCTGAGAATTGCTCCACTCTTTTGGCAGTTACATTTCGAACTTTTTGTAAATACAGCTCCTGCTCTTTTGTATATTCCTCGGTTCCTGGTATATAACGAGAAATACTACCTGTCCAAGCAGCCGGTGTTAAGAGAAAGAAGATAATGGCAACCGATGATTCAATAATTGAAGGTATTAATGTCGTCGTTCCACCGTAAATACCAATTAGAAATGTTCCTACAAGTAACCCAGATGCGACACCTAACTTTTTCCCTTCTTTTAATAAGCCACCTAGTAAACCGGAGAAAGCAAGAAGACTCATCTGATATAAATTCGCAACATTAGCAAGCGAAAGAATTAATCCAGCAACAACCCCAACCGTAGATCCGATTGCTGCACCGCCCACAAATGCAAATAACAATACAAAATAGCGAGAAAATATTTGTTCAACGGATGCTCCATATGCTTCCCAGCCAATCATTCCCGTCAAAATCGAGGCAATTAAAATAATCATGCAGACAATTTCTTCATTTTTTAGTGCGGGCTTATATCTTTTTGGTGATAATAAAGGAATACTTTGCATAAAGATTAATACTAGGACTGCTCCTAAGACACCCTCAACAATTAATAGCATCCATTCATAAGAGGTAAGTTGATCATTCAGGGAATATAGAAATACTCGTGGTACTGCAGTAGATAGAAAAACGAGCATGGGAATGATTATCTGCTGATTCTTTTTATTTTTGAACAGCGCCCCCAGAAAGACAAAAATGATGAGCGCTAAAAGAATAAATATACTATGTGTTACAGAATAACTTAATGCACCTAATAAAACAGCAATCATCGACTTGGCACTTTTTTCCCGATGAATAAACCACATCGTTGCTATAAAAGCTACCGCAAATGGGGAAACAACGGAAAGAATGACTGCACGTCCTAACAGAAAGCCTACGATAAAATATAATACCCCTCTATCTATTAGAATGGATTTCACCTTTGAACTAATCCATTTACGTAACCTCCTTATTTGATTTGTCTTCTCCTTAACAAAGTCTCTAGATTCCACCCTTGGAAATGAATCCATCATTACTATCACTCCTATCTTTCTAGATATTAAACCACATGATGCCTTCTTATTTTGTCAAAATAGCAGAGCGTGTCTAATAAATCGTTCGACCATTTTATATATAATGGACAGGTTTCAACACGAACACATGTATGAATCTAGGCTTGTAACTAAATGTATCTAGCTGAAGGAATGTATGAAGGCGTCACACTTAAGTTAGATTTCTTTGCCGATTTCCATAATCTTCTGCCGAAACTCGAATTACTGTTACTCTTTTTCGCACGAAGCGACATGATAGGATTGCCTGCTACTAGCAATATAGTAGATTCTACTTTGTACTGAGTTTTTATCTAAGCTGCTTTTTCCAAAACTATTATTGTTATTTTTGCATTATTTTTTCTTTGTCTAATAGTATTGACACAATAATTCTCCTGTTGTATGATAGCAATTGTTGAATAATTTGGCGGCGTAGCTCAGCTGGCTAGAGCGTACGGTTCATACCCGTGAGGTCGTGGGTTCGATCCCCTCCGCCGCTATCAATTAAAAGAAGTTAAAAGCGAGAATGCTTTTAACTTCTTTTTTCATATATTTTAAGATAGATAATAATAAAAGCAGGTACCGAAGCTGGTACCTGCTTTTATTAGCAGTAGGGATTTTCCCCTAGTGCACATAATGTTAACTTATATATAATAGAGCATAGTCATAGACAGCAGCTGCTATCCTCTTCTAGCACCTCGACCTCCACGTTTGGATTCCGTGTGTTTCTTCAAAGAGGCTAACCGATCCTCAGAATCTTTGAGAAATTGATTCATTTTCGATTCGAAATTCTCTGCACGTTCCTTTGGATTCTTTTTACGAACTGGGCGGTCCTTTGCTTTCTTAATTGATAAGCCAATTTTGCCATCCTTTTCAACATTAATAACCTTAACCGTTACTTCGTCTCCAACTTTAAGGTGTTCATTAATGTCTTTAACATAGCTATCAGCAACCTCACTAATATGGACAAGACCAGTTTTACCCGCCTCAAGTTCGACAAATGCACCAAAATTAGTGATACCCGTTACCTTCCCTTGCAGCTTGCTGCCTACTTCGATTGACATAAAAAAAATGCTCCTCCTTAAAAGATTAAATGTAATTCTTATATAGTATATTAATCACTTACAAAAGTGTCAATATAACGGATCCTCAGTTGGGATTTTAAAGATTAGTTCTCCTTCTTTTGAGAAGAAATAATTGGTTCTCGCGATATCCAATACGTATTCTTCATCATTCAGTAATTCAATCTCTTCTTTAAGATATGCTCCCTCTTTATCAAGGTTGTCAATTTTCTCTTCCAGAGATTCATATTGCTTAACTGTCTCTGCATGGAGTATTCGTTGTTTAACATGATAAGCGGTCAAACTACCAATAATAAGAACTACAGCAATAGAAAATAACACAAGACGACGAATTAACCGCTGTTTTTTTCTTTTCTGTCTTTCTATGTATGCATCATATTGTTGCATATAACTCGAATCTAATCTTGTAACCGTTTTTTCCCTTGATGACATCTGCTCTACCTCCTGTTAAACTTGAGAGAATTGGCCCACTTTATACATATATTCTTCATTCTACTATAAAATCCTGCAATTTTGTGTAAATTCTTTTTAACTTTTTCGGGGAGCAGCTGATAGAGGCCATATCCGATCCATTTAAAGGGAGCAGCAATTAACTTCAGAATAAAGAAGATTATTTTTCCGAATAACTTAATAATCGTTAAGAGGATCAAAAACAAAGTGATGATAATCCATCGAATCGGCGTAATAATAAGTACTTGTACAACTTTAGCAAAAAAGTTATAGATTGCCGTGAAGATTCTAATTAAATGTTCAAGTAATCGCTTATAGAAATTGGCAGCGACTACTTGATACATAGAAAATCCTAATAGACATGCAATCACAATATATAGCCTAATTTCCCCTGCATTCACTCTGTATAATACGTAAAATAGAATAATTGACTGTGTTAGCCAAAAACAAATTTCCATAACATAGGTTAAAAGGATTCGTCTCTGCCAATATCGTGTGAAACGACGATAGGTATCTTGAATTAATCCTAAATAAAACCCACTCAAAACCATGGCGGCCATCGTCAGGAACTGGATGCTCAGTGTCATCTGAATAACTTGCTAAAGAATCCTTTAGCTTTCTCCTGCTGATCTTCGTCGACATAGGAAAGCTCGTAAATCTTACCTTTAATCGTTACAATTCCTTCTGCAACGTCGAGATTTTTCAACTGCAGATTTTGACCACGGATAATGAGATATCCCATGACCGTTTGCAGTAAAAACTCTTCATTATCAAAGCTATCAACTTCTTTAACACCAGTTATTTCCAAATTCTTACGATTATTTAACTTAACGCTATGGTCGGTTTGTGCTCTTGTAGTGATTTCTTTATTCTCATAATAGTTCATATAAAAGCCCTCCTTATCCATATTAATTTTATGAAGGGAGGGACAAGTATAGAACTAATAAAGTGGAACTTCATTTAAGTGGGAATTTCATTTCGATATAAATTAGGATGGCGGTTGCTTTCTGGCCGACCGCTCCGGAAATACACTTCGCGCACCTTAGGGGGGGCTGGTGAGTCTTCGTGTATTTCCTACGCTGATTTTGTACGTCTACCACTAATTATTCAGTTCTTATAACTAAGATGGATTAAACTCTCTTACGGCTATTGAATGAAGCGAAAGACAGGAGGCTTCTTCCATTGACCAAAGGTGTGCGACTATCGGGAGTAGAATATAACATTGCGCTTAGTTCGCACTTCATTTCAAGTTATCATCACCATCTGCTACTTTTGCAGCAACAAACTTTTGAAAACAATCTTTCATCAAAGAGGCTTATTGCCCGCTCGTTACAGGCAGGATAAACGATTTACAATTGACTTTTACTGAACTTGTTCTTCTTTGACAATTGTGTACATTGTTTCTGCTTCATCTTTTCTTACGGTTTCGCGTAGATTATTTACCTTAACCGTTACTAGTTTTTGTCCAAAGCGAATGACAAGTTCATCTCCTGTTGCCAGAACGGTTGATGCCTTTGCTTGGTTTCCATTAACGGAAATTCGCCCTTGGTCTGCAACTTCCTTCGCTAATGTACGACGTTTGATCAGTCGTGACACTTTTAAAAATTTATCTAAACGCATCTCCCAATCACTCTCTTTCTTTTGCTTGGTCCCAATATGCATCCATTTCTTCTAATGTTGCATCTTCTATTGCCTTTCCCTGGTTCCCTAATTGTTCCTCAATATAAGAAAAGCGGGAAATAAATTTCTGATTTGAAAGGTTCAAGGCAATTTCTGGATTTATTTTATAATACCTCGTTAGGTTGGCGATTACAAATAAGACATCACCGAATTCCTTCTCGACCTCTTGCTGATTATTGGCTTCAATTGCCTCTTTCACTTCAGCTAATTCTTCATCTAGTTTTTGCCAAATCTCCTGGACTTCTTCCCAATCGAACCCAACTTTTGCAGCCTTCTTCTGTAATTGATATGCCTTCGCAAGTGATGGCATACCCTTAGAAACACCATCGAGAACAGATTGTCTTGTTTCACCCTTCTCTTCCTTCTTCAATGCTTCCCAGTTTGTTAACACTTCATCAACAGAGGACACATCACGATCCCCGAATACATGTGGATGACGGTGGATCATCTTACCTGTTATTCCACGAATAACATCATCAACGGTAAAATAGCCATCGTCTTCGCCAATTTGACTATGAAGCATCACTTGCAAAAGAATATCTCCAAGCTCTTCAATAATACCTTCATCATCTTGCTGGTCAATCGCATCAAGCAATTCATATACCTCTTCAACGGCATATTCTCTTAACGTTTCATGGGTTTGTTTTCGGTCCCATGGACAACCACTCGGCGACCTTAATACTCGGACCACTTCTCGTAGATTCGAGAAGGTATGATTCAACAGGTGATTCTCTGCCGGCGGAATATAGACACTTGTTAGATTACTGACCTCCAAGCGATGATCCAATTCCTCCAATGGAAGCTTTGTAATTACTTCCTGCTCACTTCCAGCTGCCTCGACCACAACGACCTCATAATCTGCAGGCAAATCCTCAAGCAATGCCAGCTTTACTTCTGACGCTATAAAGCGGTCATAAACCTGACAGAAAATAATGTGCTGACGATAATTAAGCTGGCTTCGCTCAAAGGAAGTGCCATCAACGAACTGGAATCCATCAATGGGGTCAATTCTTAAAGATGTAAATAGGTCGTCCAAATAACTTTGCCCACCAACAACCTCGACCTCCACCTCACCCTGGTCAAGTAAAAGCTGTACTGCCTTCTCTGCAAGCATTGGGTGACCTGGAACAGTATAAAGGATTCCCTCTGCTGTTGCCTTTGCTTCTTCAATCAATCTAGCAACAATCCGTTCATAAACGGTCGCGAATTGCTCTTCTTCTTCATAAATATTGTCGAAGGATTGGAAGCGAACTCCAGCTTCCTGAATCGTTTTAATTACTGGGTGATCCAGTGTACGAGTAAATACTGTTGCCTTTGTTTCAGTTAATTTTTTATAAGTCCCAATCGATAATTGATTAATATCCCCCGCGCCTAATCCAATAATTTCTATCTTACTCATTTATCTTCCTCCCTTTATGAATACGAACTAAAATAGCTGAGAATGGAAGCATCTTCAATTGTTCTTCTGAAAATGCCCCACCCCTTAATAAACAAACTAGAAAAATACATGCTCCTGTACTAGCCACGAATAAAACATAACCTAATAAATACAATCGTGAACCGAGGTTATCACCTAGTCCTAATAATAAGTATTCCATTAATAATAGATAAGCAATCATGGAAAGGCTCGCTACTAATAGTGCGCGCCACTTAATTTGCTTGAATAAATTTAAATCTGGCAGTTTCCTTTTTAATTCGAACATAGCAAAAATGAATAATACAAGCAAACTTAAAACCGTTGCAATTGCACTGCCTGTCACACCCCACCATGGTACGAATAATTGATTTGCAATCCACTTTACAAAAAGCGCACCGAGAACAAAGCCAGCAGTTCGTTTAATAAAACCTAATCCTTGAAGAATGGAGGACGCAGTGATTGCGATAGAACAAAGAAAAATAGAAAGTACGAGAATTTGCAGATCAAAGGTTCCTTGATTATTTTCAAATAATAAACGATTGGTTTCCGGAAATATTGCAATAAGCCCAATCGTTGCACCAACCGCTAAATAAAAGCTAAACATTAATGCACTGCGTATGTAATGATGAAAAGTGATTGGGTCTTCTTCTAGCTTTTGCTTGGAAATTGATGGAATAAGCGCTAATGCGAATGATGATCCTAAGACTGTTCCAATTTGGATTAAAGGCTGTCCGCGATCAAATATTCCTTTTGCCTCCATCGCTTCCATTTGTGTTAATCCAAATTCCATTAAGCTCGGAATAAGCGTGAAAGCATCAGCAAACTGAATAACCAGTAATGTCATATGATTCAATGCTGCAACAATTCCAAATACAATAATCTGCTTCAGATAATAGTGAATAGGAATATCAGTATGGTCGACGGAGTACGGCTTGTTTCTAACAAAGTAGTAAACAAGGATCACAAGCGCCATTCCTCCTCCAGCAATTGAGGCAATTGCTGCAAACTGGCCAATCGAATATAATTTGACCACTTGTGCCGACACAGCAATTGCTGCAGCAATAATAATAAACACCCTGACAAATTGTTCGCCAACCTGAGAAAAGGCTGTCGGCTTCATATAATAATTCCCTTGGAAGACACCTCGAAGCAATGACGTGAAGGGAACAAGCAAAAAGGCAAAGGCTGCGGCCTGATAGGATTCAGTCAAGCTTTCATCCCCTACCCAATTTGCTACCAATTCCGCATTAAAGAATAGGAACAGAAAGATCATTCCATTAATGACGGAAAGGATGGAGAAAATCGGCAAATAAAACCCTGTTAAGGATGGCTTCTTTCCATTTTCATCTAAATCAACAATCATTTTTGAAATAGCCGATGGAAATCCGTACAACGACAGAATCACGACCATACCGAGGATGGGATATATTTGCTGATAAATATAAAAACCAATATCCCCTGTTAAATTCTGCAATGGTATTCGATATCCAGCACTTAGAATTTTGCTGATTAATCCTGCAAAGGTCAGTAATAATGCGCCTTTAACCAGTCGATTCGATTCATTTTCCACCATAATAAACTACCTTCTCCGCTACATTCAAATTTCACTATATTATAGCATACCAGGAAGGTAAATTCGGTATCTTTGTGAAACGAGCTGACCAATAACAGCCCGTTTTGAATGCTATGTCGCTTATTATATAAACTGCGAAATAGGAAACAAGTTGATTTCCGCTCTGAACAGTTGCGTAACTCAGGGCAACGGCAGAAGCCTCCTGTCCCCCACTAAAATTAACGGCGATAAGAATAAATACTGTCGCAACTTATAAATGGAAACCGCACAACCCAGCGGAGAAAATACACGGAGACTCCTGCGGGAAGAAGAGCCTAGGTTAGACTACGAAGTGCGCTAGCACAAGAAGGCTCACCAGCTCCCCTAAGTTGCGCGTAGTGTATTTTCGGTGCGACTGGCTTCTGAGCATCCACCTTATCGTTAGGTCTGGCAACCTAATCTGCATAAAAAAATAGCAAAAACCAGTGAGCTCCTGATTTTTGCTTTTCTAAGTATTATTCCATTTGTTTTGCCAGGAAACCTGCAGCTGTTTCGAGTGATTTTTGTTCTACCTTGCTAAGCTGACCTTCTTTTGAAAACATAACAACACAACCAATTGGATCTCCGTTTGCAATTATAGGACTAATACAATAGGAATTAAACTGCAATTCATTTCCTTCAATGATTGCAAATTCACTGTTTTCTTCTACAAATACCTGTGTACGGTTTTCAATTATTTTCGCCATCTCTGAACTAATATTTTTACTAAGATAGTCTTTCTTTGATTCTCCAGCAATCGCAATAACTTCATCACGGTCACAGATTAAAACCGGAAACTGGAGAGAGTTAAATAGTGCCTCTGCATACTCTTGTGCAAAGTGACTTAATTCATTTATCGGTGAATATTTTTTTAGTATAACTTCCCCTTCACGATCAACAAAAATTTCCAATGGGTCACCTTCACGAATACGCAATGTTCTTCTAATTTCCTTGGGGATTACAACCCTACCTAAATCATCAATTCGACGTACAATTCCTGTTGCTTTCATACTAAGCTGCCTCGCTTTCTAATGATGATTATCTTCCCTACACATGAAATGGATACTTAGTCTCATCACAAATAGTAAAAGCCTTTAGAAAATGCCAATAATATCATTTCCTGCATTACTAATTCTTCTCTAAACGTGTAAAAATCACCAGGTGTGGTTTTAGTATGAATTAACTTTGGAAGAACTATACACGATGAACCTATTTTCTCGAATATTTATTGAAAAAAGCCTTCACCAACTTTAGGTGAAGGCCCTTATCCCCGTAAATAAAACACTAAGCATCATCGCGGTTAACAGTATTTAATTTCTTAATAAACGCTTCAACTTCGTCATACCTGTTATGCTCTGTTTCCTTCGATGATTGGAATACAACTTTTAACTTCGTATTTTCTGTTCCTAATTGTACGCCACGGCCAAATTTATTTGCGAGTTCAAATAATTTGGAGCCATCAATTTGCTGGCTGCGATTTTCCTCCATAAGTAAGGTGATCTTATTCCCTTTTTCAGTAATCGACTCAACTCGTTCTTTTCTTGCGTACATTTTTAGTATCGTTACAATAAATAAGTTCCCAACTTCATCTGGATAATCACCAAAACGATCAATCAATTCATCCTTTAAATCTTCAATATCATTTTTTGAATCAAGTGCCCTAAATTGCTTATAAATATCAATCTTTTGCTTCTCATCTTTAATATATTCATCTGGAATATATGCATCTACACTAAGTGCAAGCTCAGGCTCGAAAGGTGTAATGTCCTCAATTTCCTTCCCAATTTTGCGTGCTTCAATTGCGTCGGATAGCATTTGCGAATACATATCAAATCCAACAGAATCAATAAAGCCATGTTGCTGTGATCCTAATAGGTTTCCTGCACCGCGAATTGACAAGTCGCGCATTGCAATCTTAAATCCAGAACCCAATTCTGTAAATTCCTTAATTGCTTGGAGTCGTTTCTCGGCCACTTCTGTCAGTACTTTATCTTTCTGATAAGTGAAGTAAGCATATGCCACCCGGTTTGAACGACCAACTCGACCACGCAGCTGATAAAGCTGACTTAACCCCATCCTGTCCGCATTGCTTACGATTAACGTGTTTACATTCGGAATATCAACACCAGTTTCAATGATGGTTGTACTAACTAGCACATCATATTCACCTTCTAAAAAGCCAAAAATAATACTTTCTAGTTCGGTTTCATTCATTTGACCATGAGCGACCGCGATTCTCGCATCATCAACAAGCATACCAATATCACGAGCGACCTTATCAATATTCTCTACTCTATTATATAAGAAGAATACTTGCCCTTCCCTCGCCATTTCCCGCTCAATTGCTTCCCGTACTAGGATTGGATTATACTCCATCACATATGTCTGAATTGGAAAACGGTTTTCAGGCGGTGTTTCAATAACGGAAAGATCCCGTACCCCTAGCATAGACATGTGCAGTGTTCTCGGAATTGGTGTAGCAGTTAGAGTTAGCACATCTACATTGGATTTCATTTGTTTAATTTTTTCCTTATGCTTCACACCAAAGCGTTGTTCTTCATCAACAATAAGCAAGCCTAAATCACGAAACTCAATATCTTTTGAAAGAACTCGATGTGTACCGATTACAATATCTACCGTTCCCATTTTTAAACCTTTAATTGTCTCGGTTTGCTCTTTTCTAGTACGGAATCTGCTTAAGAGTCCGATATTTATCGCATGATCCTGAAACCTTTCACGGACGGTTTCAAAGTGCTGCTGAGCTAAAATTGTTGTCGGCACAAGAATTGCCACTTGTTTTCCATCAGCAATTGCTTTAAACGCTGCACGTATTGCTACTTCCGTTTTACCATAGCCAACATCACCACATAATAAGCGATCCATTGGACGTTCTCTTTCCATATCCTGCTTGATTTCTTCAATACATCGAAGCTGATCTTCCGTTTCCTGATATGGGAAGGATGCTTCGAATTCGCGTTGCATTTCCGTATCCTCTGAGAATGCATATCCTTTTCTTGCTTCACGCTCTGCATAAAGCTTAATTAGGTCATCAGCAATATCCTCAACAGACGATTGAACCTTTCGTTTTACTTTTGTCCAATCGGATCCACCTAGTTTATATAGCTTCGGTTCTTTTCCTTCCGAACCAACGAATTTCTGAACTAAATCGATTTGATCGATCGGCACATAAAGCTTATCGTCTCCCGAATAACGAACTAGCATATAATCCTTATGCAGTTTATTAACTTCCAACGTTTCAATCCCAAGGTACTTCCCAACACCATGGTTTGCATGAACGACATAATCGCCTACCTTTAACTCTTGGTAGCTCTTAATTCGCTCCGCATTCGATATTTTTTGCTGTCTTCGATTTCGTTTTGTCTTCTTCTTGAATAATTCATTTTCTGTAATGAGTACCAGCTTATACATCGGAAATTCAATACCATTCGTAATATTTCCCACGGTAATCGTTGGTACCTCAACAGGGAGTTTTAAATCGTCTGTAACTGCAGCTTCAATTTCATAATCCAACAAAATAGAATGGATTTTCTCTGCACGTTTTTCATCTGGTGCCATAATAACGACAGAAAAATCTCCTTTTTCCCAGCGTTTTAATTCCGTCTTAAATAGGTGCATTTGTCCATGGAATTCTTGCATTGCTCTTGATGATAGATTAATGATATTCTGTGGCTGTGTGTTTGGGATATGTCGTAAAAAAACAGACGTATACAGGCGCTGCTGTCTCATCTTTTCTTGAACCGTATGAAAGTCGAATGAGAATCTACTATTTTGCACCATTTTTCCTGATTCAAGTAAATTACTATACCATTCCGCTTCTTCTGCATCCAAATTCGAAGCGGTTTCTTGGATTCTGCTCATTTCATCTAAAATAATAACCCCATCTTCTGGCAGATAATCTAATAGACTAGCAGGTTCATTGTAGTAAAAGCCAATATAGCGATACATTTCCTGGAACCGCTCTAAATTGCGCAAACGGCTGATATCTTGTTCCATTGCGCCGACCAGCTCTTCTTTTACCGATGCAGTCTTCACTTTTTTTAAGGTTTCGGCCAGTGCTTCCTCTATCCGTTCCGAAGCGGTTAGAATATCTTCCTGTGTAAGCAATAACTCTGTCGCTGGTCCAACCATTACTTCTTCTTTTTTCGTTAAAGAACGCTGCGTTTCTGCGTCAAAGAAGCGGATGGAGTCAATTTCTTCATCGAACAATTCAATTCGGATTGGATGTTCCTCTGTTATTGGATATATATCTATTATTCCGCCACGTTTGCTAAACTCTCCTGGTGTCGTCACCATTGTTGATCGTTCATACCCCATATCAACTAATGACGCCAGGTAAGTATCTATCTCAATATCCTCGCCAACTTTAAATAGCAATTGGTATTTATCCCAGTATGCCGGCTGAGGGAGAATTCGTTTTAAAGCTGCTACAGGAGCAATTAGAATACCAGATTGCTTTTTTGACCATTCCATTAATGATTCAATTCTCTGGCTTCTTAGTTCTGGACTAGCAATCGCTATTTCTGATGCGATTAATTCATTAACAGGATATAAATAGACATTTTTCTCATCCATGAACTCAGACAAATCATCGTATAGTTGTTGCGCTTGTACGAGCTGATGTGTCACTAATAAAATTGGTTTATTAATAGATTCATTAATAACGGAAACAAGCAAACTCCTTGCAGAACCAGAGAGTCCCGCTACAAGCTGCTCCTTCATTCCATTTGTTATGCCATGAATAATAGACTGTATATCTTCCTTTGATTGTAAAAATTGATTAATTCCCTTCATTACTAAACCCCCGCTTATTTCGCTCTCAAGCACAAAAACGCTTTGGTTCGGGTACCAAAGCTCTTTCTGCGTATGTTATTGTATAAAAAAATCCAGTTCATGATAGTGTGGATGATGCCCTAATGTTTCTTGACAATCCTCACAGATAGTCTGAACATCAACATCGCCATTATCTTTATATTGAATCATCTCTTCTTTTTCCTTCATCGATAATTGATCAAGCCCTAACATTGTCGTATCAATCATTTTCTGATCCAGCTTGGCAATTTCCTGCCCACAATGTCTGCAATTATATATAATCGACATTGGTAACCTCCTCGAATAAACTAATCGTTCACTATTTATCATAGTTTATCCGAAAATCACCTTAGTATACATGACTCCATGCGCATCAGTCTTATGATACAACATATGAAGGAATCAATTATTATATTCATTCATTACATCAATAAAAGGGGTATTCAGCCATGCTTCACATGCATCTGCTGCTAATTTAATGCTAGAACCTACAGCCTCATGCTCTTCTTTTGGAAATGATCCCAGCACATAATCTACAACTGGGATTGGTGACGTTGGTCTGCCAATACCGATGCGAATGCGCTTAAATTCCTTTGTGCCAAGATGATCAATAGCGGATCTAACGCCATTATGTCCACCATGACCACCCTTTTGACGCAGCCGAATTTTCCCTGTTGGCAAATCTAAATCATCATAAATGATCAGTACATCTTCTAAATCAATATTATAAAAGTCCATTAAGGGGCGAATAGATTCACCGGAAAGGTTCATGTATGTTTGTGGTTTTAGCAGGATAACTTTATCACTTTGATAATGCTCCATTGCATACAGCCCATTAAATTTCTTTTTATCTAAACTCCAATTATGACGACCCACAAGCTCATCAATCATCATGAAACCAACATTATGACGGGTATCTTCATATTTCTTCCCAGGGTTTCCTAAACCAACAATACATTTCATGTAAATTCGTCCCTTTTCTAAAGTTTTGCGTTAATTGAGAGGAAGGCAGAATTCCTGGTCCCTAAACAACTCAATGCAATAAGCCCTCCTAATAAGAATGGGCATATTATGCACCATCTTTTGGGAGGGTCTTGTTATTAATTTCTATGCAATTAATATTATTCTTGTGTTTCTGCTTCTGTTTCCGTTTCTTCTTCCGCTTCCTCTTCTACTTCATTTCCGCCTGGAGGTAGAATTGTAGCAATTGTTGTATCCGGATCATCAAGATATTTATAAGTATCACTCACCGGTAAGTCTGCAATTGTAAGGACATTTCCAATCTCTAGGGAAGAAATATCGAGCGTAATCTCTTCAGGTATATCACTTGGTTTCGCAAGTATTTGAACCTCGAATAACGGTTGTTGTAATACGCCGCCTTCTTTGGCACCTTTCGCTTCGCCTTGGAGATTAAGGACAACCGATACTTCCATTTCCTCAGATAGATCAACGATATAAAAGTCTACATGGGTAACGGCGTCACGAATTGGATCAACTTGATACTCATGAAGCATAACATTAACAGGCTTATCCTCTTCGATATCAAGAGAAATTACTGCGTTTTTACCTTCATCTCTTACAGTTTTGAGTAACGTAATACTTTCTACTGCAATATTTTTAGTATCTTTTGCTTTTCCATAAACAACTCCGGGTATAAATCCACTTTCTCTTAACGCTTTCGTATTGGAATGTGTAAGATCTTCTCGCTTTTTTGCTTTTAATTGTACTGACATATTATCATCCTCCAAATTATTTACCACTTAGCTCATTTCAAGATCGAGTTAAATCTAATTCTTTCTATCTTCTTCACTAGTCGCTGTTACAATGGAGCTGTAAAAAACGATCAATATAATTTATACCCGTTATTGTATAAACTTAACCCTTTTAATCGAATAAAACACTTACCGATTGTTGCTCATGTACTCTTATAATCGCCTCACCGATTAATGGAGCAACAGAAAGGGCAGTAATTTTGTCGACCTGTTTTTCGGCTGGAAGCGGAATACTATCCGTAATTACCAGTTCCTTAATTTGCGAATTTTTGATTCGCTCAATTGCAGGTCCTGATAATACTGGATGCGTACAACAAGCATACACTTCTTTTGCGCCATTTTCAATTAAAGCGTTGGCTGCAAGCGTAATCGTTCCTGCTGTATCAATAATATCGTCAATTAATATTGCCGTCTTGCCTTCAATGTTACCAATGATGTTCATTATCTCAGCAACATTTGGACGTGGTCTGCGTTTATCGATTATTCCGATTGGTGCTTTCAGGCGATCTGCCATTTTACGTGCTCTAGTTACACCACCATGATCTGGGGAGACAACAATAACATCGTCAAGGTTTTTCCCTTCGAAGTAGTCAGAAAGAATAGGTACACCTTGTAAATGATCAATTGGAATATCAAAGAACCCTTGAATTTGTGGAGCATGCAGATCAAGTGTGATCATACGATTTGCTCCAGCTTGTTCGATTATATCTGCTACTAATTTTGCAGCAATCGGTTCACGTGAGCGTGCTTTTCGATCTTGTCTAGCATAACCATAATATGGCATCACAATATTAATTGATTTTGCTGATGCACGTTTTAATGCATCAATCATGATCAGCAGCTCCATTAAATGGTCATTAACTGGATCAGATGTGGATTGGATGACATAAACTTCACAGCCACGAATACTTTCTTCAATATTAATTTGAATTTCACCATCACTAAATTTTGAAACGGTACATTTACCTAGTGGAGTCCCAATATGTTCTGCGATTTGTTCTGATAACCTGCGATTGGAATTCAAAGAGAAAACCTTTAGCGATGAATCCTTATAACTTGATGCCATGGATAATAACCCTCCGTTAATCTTTTTTTCTATTCTTGAACTTTGTAGCGTAGCCCTCTTTATTCGTTTGTTTTGCCCTAGCAATCGATAATGCATCATCTGGTACATTATTCGTAATCGTTGATCCTGCAGCAACATAGGATCCTTTGCCGATTGTTACTGGTGCAATTAAATTAGAGTTACATCCGATAAAAGCATCATCTTCAATTGTTGTTAGAAATTTATTCTTTCCATCATAATTAACTGTAATCGTGCCACAGCCAATATTAACATTATCGCCAACATTCGCATCGCCGATATAGCTTAAATGTGAAATCTTGCTTCCATTGCCAAGAGAAGTCTTCTTAATCTCGGTAAAATTACCTAGTTTTGCATCGTCACCAATCGTTGAATCTGGTCTAATATGCGCAAAAGGTCCAATTTTTACCCGGTTGCCGATTTTGCTGTCATTTGCAACACTTTGCTTAACTACTGTTCCTTCACCAATATAACAGTTAGAAATTTCACTGTTCGGTCCAATTTCAGCATCTGTTTTAATCGTTGTTTCACCTTTTATAATCGTTCCAGGGTGTATTGTTACATCTGACTCGATTACTACATCTGGATGGATGTATGTATTATCAGGATCAATAATTGCCACGCCATTGCGCATATGTCTCTCATTAATACGCTGCTTCATCGTCTTTTCTGCTTGTGCTAATGCAACGCGGTCATTTACACCTAATGTTTCATCGAAATTAGGTGTTAGAAATGCACTTACCTTTTTCTCTTGTCCACGTAAAATTTCAATAACATCCGGAAGGTAATATTCACCTTGCGCATTATCATTGGAAACTTCCTGCAATGCTGAGAAGAGTGCTTGATTATCGAAGCAATACGTACCTGTATTGATTTCTTCTACTAATAGTTCTTCTGCATTTGCATCTTTATGTTCTACAACCCGTTCAACTTCATTATCTTTGTTACGAATAACCCGGCCATATCCAGCAGGATTTGGTGTACTTGCTGTTAGAATCGTCGCACTTGCTCCTTCTTTCTCATGCTGTTCAAAGAGAGCTCTGTACGTTTCCTCTGTGATTAAAGGTGTATCACCACATACCACAATCGTTGTACCATCTAAATCTTTTAATATATCTGCAGCCTGCAAAACAGCATGCCCTGTTCCTAACTGTTCTTCTTGGACTGCGAATTCACATACATTGCCAAGTGTATCAATTACTTTCTCGGCACCAAAGCCGACAATCGTAACCGTCTTATCTAATTGTATAGCATTAAGTTGATCCATCACATGTTTAACCATCGGACGTCCCACTACAGGATGGAGCACTTTATATAGTTTCGATTTCATTCTCGTTCCTTGCCCAGCTGCAAGAATTACAGCATACCGTTTCGTCATAAGGAAACCTCCATCATTACTATTTATCCACTATAAAATATATCGCAAAAAACATAGGATTTCAACAAATAGATAACATTGAATCAACACTAGGTACATATTACCTCCCTCACGACGGCCTTTGTTGCACTTATTCGTTAAGTTTGTAGACTTTCTTGCCTACAAAAAAAGAAGTCCAATCTGTTTAGATTAGACCCCCTCTGTATTAACCATGCTGATTAGGAAGCTCCAGCTTCTTCATATTCTACTTCTTCATTTTCCCCAACTCGATGGTACTCCCCAAGTACTGCCTCTTGTATCTTTGCACGTGTTCCCGAGTTAATTGGATGTGCGATATCCCGAAATTCTCCATCGGGAGTTCTCTTTGACGGCATAGCCACGAATAATCCATTATTCCCATCAATAACTCGAATATCATGGACGACAAATTCTTGGTCCAAAGTAATCGATGCAATAGCTCGCATTCTTCCCTCTGTATTCACGCGGCGTAATCTAACGTCAGTTACTTCCATGATGCTTCACCACCTTTTCCCTATTGAACTTACTATATTAGATAGTTCAACAAAACAAATAAAATTCCTGCTAAAATTGCAAAATAAAATAAAAAAATCATAAAAATTCTATTTTTAAGGAAAAATTAGTTAATATCATTCTTTTTTGCTATGCGCTATTACTAGAGTGATGCTATATTCCCAGGTTGAATTTCAATCGTTTTCCGCAGCATATCGACTCTCGATATTTTTACAAGAGAAGTATAATTCGTTACAACTCGTTCCTCATCTTCATCGTCCGCCTCTGCCAATACACCAATAGCTTTTACATGTGCATTAAATTCTGCGAGCAGGCTAATCATTCCATTGATGGTTCCGCCAGCCTTCATAAAGTCATCAACAATACAAACATTCGCTCCGTCCTTTAGACTACGTTTCGTTAACACCATCGTTTGTATTTTCCGTGACGAACCAGATACATAATTAATGCTTACAGATGAGCCCTCTGTTACTTTTGGATCTCTTCTTGCGATAACTACAGGCACATTTAGAAACGATGCCACTGCATATGCTAATGGAATCCCCTTCGTCGCTACCGTCATTACTACATCGATATCTAATTTAGAAAAAGCAGATGCAAACACACGCCCAATTTCCCGAACAATCTTAGGATCTCCTAGTAAATCGCTCATGTACAAATAGCCGCCTGGGAGAATTCGGTTAGAATCCATCAGCTTTTGACGGAGCTCCTCTACAAATAATTCGCTTCTATTTACATCAAATTCCGGAATATATTTCACTCCGCCACCAGCACCAGTAGATCTTTGCAAATATCCAAGTCCTTGCTCTTCCAAAACCGTATCTATAATATCCAGATCCTCACTAATGGATGATTTTGTTGTACCACATAATTCAACGAAATATGGTAACTGTATATGCTTTCTTGGATTCTCAAGAAAAAAATCAGTCAATACAACTAATCGGTTACTTCTTTTCATCGTTACACCTCAAAACCGTATATTTAACTTAAAATATATCATTTTTATACGCGTTTAGGCAATAATTATCCAATTAATCGAACCAAATATACCTCTTCGCAAAATCCACGCATACCATTATAAATCCTTCTCGCTTTGTTTTCATGCTCGACTAAGCCATATACAGTAGGTCCACTTCCACTCATCAATACACCAGTAGCACCAATTTGCCGCATCGCTTCCTTAATTTGCCTGACCTCTGGATGAAGGTACTGAGTAATCTGTTCAAGCGAATTCCCGATATTTCTGCAGAGCTTCGAGAAGTCCTTCTCTGTCAATGCCTCAAGAATATTATTCGTATCTGGATGATATAATTCATCCACCTTTACTCGAGCAAAAATTGTTCTAGTAGAAACACCAATATCGGGCTTTGCCAATACAACCCAACATGGAGGTGGAGAATCTAATTTCTCAATTTTTTCCCCAAATCCTCTTGCAATAGCGGTATTTCCATAGACACAAAAGGAAATATCTGAGCCAATTGTCGCTCCCAGCTCTGCTAATTCCTTGAGTGGAATATTTAGATTCCATAAACGGTTCATACCTCTAAGTACAGCTGCTGCATCTGTACTTCCACCACCAAGTCCTGCAGAAACGGGGATGTTTTTTTCAATTTTAATATGCACACCCATTTTAATTCCATATTTTTCCTTAAATATCTCTGCAGCCTTATATGCTAAATTCCGCTCATCATTTGGGACATATCTGCTCTCTAGGGAAATAATAATCTTATCTTGTTCAAGAGGGGATAATTCAATCCGATCTGCTAAATCAATCGTTGTCATAATCATTTCGACATTATGATACCCATCATTTCGTTTCCCTAACACATCAAGTGATAAGTTTATCTTCGCTGGCGCCTTTTCCAAAAGTGCCATTCACGTCACCTACTTCGTCACAAAAAGTGAAACTTCTTTCCGTAAGTCTCTCTACCCTAATACCCTCAGGTAAAATGCTAAACAAATTGTAACATAATAAAAATGCTGAGGCGACTGTTTAGAAGCGGACGCATAAGCAAGAGGCCGGAAAACGCTTGATTTTTAGCGTTTGGAGTGCCAATTGCTTATGACGGTAGCTTCTAGGAGCCGAAGCTGAACTTAAAATGCTGAGGCGACTGTTTAGAAGCGGACGCATAAGCAAACGGCTGGAAAACGCTTGGCAATTCACTATCTTGTAAAGTGAGCCATAAGAAAAAGCACCATCAATTTTAGAGTAAACTAAAATTGATGGCGCTTCTTTACTTCAGGTTACTATTTTGACTCATGCTTTGCTCGGCGATTTCAATAGCACGTTTTACCATATTACCGGCATCTCTTGCTTTGATTCCGCCCCATCCCTCTTGTTGTACCGTGTCGTAAAAACCTAATTCCTTGGCAATTTCTTCTTTCAATTGGTCTGACATAATCCCTCTACGTCTAGCCATGAAAGAACAACCCCTTTCGCAATTCAAATGATTACGACATCCATAGTTTGCGTAAAAGGTGAAAATCAACACAAGTTAGATATATGTAAATCAGGGAAAATTTAGGCAAAGATATATAATTTTATTTAAGTGAAAAGCTAAAATAAAAAAGCAATAGGCTACTATCTGCCTACTGCTCTACTAATAATCCTTTATTTCGTTCATCTAGAAAATTCAATTCTACTGTTTCTGTTAAAACGTCTGCATAGCTGTATGAAACACGCTCGAATGCATTCTCGTCTTGGTCAAGCTCAACAATAAATACGGAAGGATATGTTTCCGCTAATACTCCCGATCGTACAATTGTCTTTCTTCTTCCACCGTTGGCTGTAAGTTCCAACCGCTTTCCGACATAACCTTCAAGACCTTGCTTGATTTCGAATAATGTTTTAGCCAATACACTCCACCTCACTAAAGCAATTATAGCATATGCTTGGTCAATAGTCAAATGAAACTTTATATTATAACAGGAGTTCATTTTTCATGTCAACAATAAAATTTGCCTATTTATGATATTATTTGTAAAAGTTAACATTTTATGTATGATTTTTCTATTTATTTTATAAATGCTTAAGATTCCTGTGTCAGGCTCTGCATCACTTATAAGAAGGGTAGATCGGATATCTTCCTAAAAAAATTCGCCCCTTATACCGTTAGGGGCGAATTACTATCACTATTCTTCTGTTTCTTCCAAATAAGGCATCCCTGTCCGAAGTAATCCTCTAGTCTCGATGCCCCCCATTCCCTTTTCCCCTGTCATTGTGTTCTTCAACGCGTCCCACACACTGACACTCTCCATAAATGGCGTATAAGCAATCTTTGCAGCTATATAAACAGGATCAAGTGCATGAATATTAATTCGAAATGGTGAACTGGCAAAATTTGCCCCCGCGCGAATAAGTGATTCGAAATGAGATTGGCAAGCACCAGCGAAAATTACCATTTGATCAAGATGTGGATTAATTCGACGTGCTTCTCTTACTGTCTCAACAAAATACTTCGAATGACGATATGCACGAAGATCCTCCTTTGCACCTTTATTCTTTGAAAAGGAGTCATGCCCAGTAATGACAATAATATTAGGTTGAATTCGCTCAATTAGCGGGCCAATCTCTGAAGGCATATCCTTTTCATTTAAATGCACCCCATGTACCTGCAAGCCCATCCTTTGGTATAATGAAATGCATTTTCTTAAATACATTTGATCCCCATCTAAATGAAGAACCTTCGTTGGTAATTGGAAATATTTTGCATAATCCTGATATCCATCTGTTGCATGATATTCGCGTTTCTCTTTTACTAATTGATAATCTTGACGAAATAAGCGATAAGAATTCTCTTCCTTTTCTTTTACCTTCTTACGCCTTCTCTCCAGCTCTCTCGTCTCTACTATAACTAAATCATCAATCGGTGCATCTGCTTCCAAACGAATCGCTTCCCCATATAAATTGGCAATCCCATCTTTTATCAAAGCCACCCGGAATACTAAGTCATGATTATACGATTTACGAGAAACTAAGGTACCTACCGTAACTTCCATACATTCACCTCACTGCCTCCATTAATTTGAAAGCATCTCAATATAGATTATGAGGATGACAGCCTAACTGTGCGGAAATAAAAAAAGAGCTATTGTTTGACAATAACTCAATTTCCCACGGCCTGCCAGAATGTGTTAGCTAAAACGGCGAATTCTCCCATATCTAATGACTCGCCACGACGCCCGCCATCAATGCCAGCTGTCTCTAATATTTCTGAAATCTTCTCTTTATCATATTGATCACCGAGATGACTCGTCAAATTATTCCGTAATGTTTTCCTTCGTTGCGCAAAGCTTGCCTGGACAATTCTAAAGAAGAAGTCTTCATTATCTACCTGAACTGGCGGCTCATCGCGTAACACCAATTTTAATATGCTTGAATCAACATTTGGTTGTGGCATAAAAACAGTCTTCGGAACATTCATAACCACTTCAGCATTTGTATAATATTGAATTGCAATCGTTAATGACCCATAGCTCTTCGTATTTGGTTTAGCTGCCATTCGATCTGCTACTTCCTTTTGGATCATGACAGTAATACTCGTTACAGGCAATCTATCGCGAATCAATTTCATTAAAATTGGCGTTGTAATATAATACGGCAGGTTGGCAACAATATGCACTTCCTGGCTCGAATCAAAGTTCTCCTCTACTACCTTTGCAACGTCCGCTTTTAAAATATCCTGATGAATCAGTTGGACATTTTCATAGCCACTAAGCGTATCCTTTAGGATTGGGATTAATCGGCCGTCAATTTCAAAGGCAACGACTTTATCAGCATGAATTGCTAGCTGCTCTGTTAACGCTCCAATGCCAGGTCCAATCTCAATTGCAGCAGATTCCTTGCTAACACCTGCGTTTTTAACGATATTCTCCAGTACATTTACATCCACTAAGAAGTTCTGTCCTAGACTCTTCTTAAAGGAAAACTTATGTTTCTTTAATATTTCCTTCGTCTGTGATGGTGTTGCAATATATTTTTTCTGCATTTTCTTCCTCCTGTTCAAGCTTCAACATTGCTGCTTCAAACTCTTCTTTCGTTATTTGAAATAAGGATAACCTTTTTAAAAGCTGTTTTCCATTCGTATGTCCAATTTGCAACAATTCCCCTAGTTTCGATCTGCGTAAACTGGATTCCCTTCCACCAATTAACCCATGGCGAATGAGGTCTTCTTTCATTATTTCACTCTCTTTTGCTTCGGTTAATTCGTAAACATCAGCTAAGGCTTGCTGGATAGCTTCTACCGTAGCATGTTCAATGCCAAGGCTTTTATTAGTTGGATTCTTTGCTCTTGCTTGATCTTGGGTGAGGAATGCATGTTTACAGCCAGGAACGGCCTGGTCAACAATATGACGAATTCGTTCACCTGGATAATCTGGATCTGTAAAAATGATAACACCTCTTTTTTCCTGTGCATGCCTAATCTTCATCAACGTCTCTTTATTTACTGCAGACCCATTAGTCTCGATAGTTTCTGCATTAACCGCTAGACGAATTTTAGCCGTATCATCTCTGCCTTCAACGACAATAACTTCCTTTATTTTCAAAAATTTCCCTCCATCGGGTTACTGGGTTACTTCTTTATAGAATTATGAAGTATATATATTTCCTTTTAACAACTGGTATAAAAACTGCTGCGACTAGGTGCAATATTGATTTCCTCCTACATACGAGAGAAGGAGATAGGGTTCTATTTATTAGAAGGATAGAATTTTTTTTACTCACACATCCCTAGCGGAGAAAATACACGTAGACTCCTGCGGGAGGAAGGGCCTAGGTGAGACTTCGAAGTGCGACAGCACGAGAAGGCTCACCAGCCCCCCCCTAAGGTGCGCGTAGTGTATTTTCGGAGCGCTGGCCCGAGAGCATTTGATATCCAAAGAATTAATATCAGAAATAGACCTAAGAAAAAATATGCTCTTACCATATTATCATGGTAAGAGCATATATCCTATATTCATTATGAATCAAGAATTTTCACTTGAACTGTTTTAACTCCCCAGCTATATGCATCTGCTTTTGTTGGAACGTGGACATCAATTCGGTTGCCATTAATAGCGCCACCTGTATCTCCAGCAATTGCTACACCATATCCTTCAATCCATACTCTCGATCCAAGTGGTATGACGTTTGGGTCCACTGCAATTACTTTCATATTCGGATTTGCATTTAAGTTAATCCCTGTGGCAGTATACCCAGAACATCCACTACACTCTGATGTAAATGCACTAGCAGTCATCGTTAATGTTTTCCCACCTGTGCTTGTATTCACGATACCATGATTACTGCCAGATGATGTATTTGCTAATGTAACAAGCCCTTGTTCTGCTTCTGGCTCCTTTGTACCCACAGCAACGACACGATTCGTGCTTGGCTTCTTAACTTCTTCGTTTACAAGCTCTCGACTTACTTCTTTGCCATTTTCTGTAGTTACATTGTATTTCTTCACTACGATTCCATCTTGACCTTGCGTAATTACTTTTTCTTCCCCTTTAACAAGGGTATTATCCTGCTGCTTTTCCGTGCTATAACTAACACTCTCATGTACTTCATCGACAACCTTATTAACTCTGACAATTGAAACTTCCGTTTTATTATCGATCATTGTTTCTGCACTTGGTTGAATCCGATCATGCTCATTCAGCCTGATTTTATTTTTGTTGAGTAAATCGAATACCGATCCACCTGTCGTCGTCCATACTGTTCGATTTTTAGCCCCATCTTGAATTGTTATTTGATATGCAGTAGTAACATCAATGTTTAATCCATCTGTTGTTGGTTCTGTAGTTTTATGTGAAATAATATCATGTGCTGCAAATGATAGATTTTGCTCATTTAGAAAATCTCCCACCGTGTCTGCAGTTGTATAATATGTATCGTCTTTCCCGTCGATTGTTAATATAATTTGTTTTGCACTTTCATAATCAATTGTCATACCATTTTTAATTGCCCCATCTTTATTATGCGACAATATATCATGTTCTGAAACAACAATTCCTACTTCGTTAAGTAGTTCTCCTACAGTATTAGTGTGTGTGTCGATTGTTTGTTTTTCACCGTTATTTGAAATTACTACTTCAGCCTTCGTCGCCTCAAATAGTACTAACCCTGAAAACAATACAAGTACGAAAACACCAAGTACTGATATAACCAGCTTCATTTTTGATGCCGGCAATAGCTTTGAAATAATTCGCATGCATCTTGCCTCCTCTAGACGTTATTGATTATATTAAGAGGCAAACCCAAAGTCAAAGCTATTCTATTTACGTTTACTTTACAATTGTATTACAACCGTTGTTGCACTATCTATTTTATTAAATGTAAAACCTTGCGATGGCTGGTATAACTGCGATTATCCGGTATACAAAATTATAAAAAAGAAGGATTGGCTATACACCAACCCCTTAGGAAATCCCATTATTATCCTGTTTTATTCCAACCTTATTACGTTTTATTTAAGCAAATCCTCGTTAATTCCAAATAAACGAAAGGCGTTTTTAGTTGTTATTTTAGCAATTTCATCTGTCGGAATTTCTCTTAATTTAGCTATCTCCTCAGCTACATATTTAACATATGCAGGCTCATTTCGTTTGCCTCGATATGGAACGGGTGATAAATAAGGTGCATCTGTTTCAATCAGTAATTTATCCAAAGGAGCAGCTTTTGCCACTTCCTTCACTTCTTTTGCGTTTTTAAACGTGACAACACCACTCAAGGAAATATGCATTCCCAGGTCTAAAAACCGCTCCATCCATTCTATATCACCGCTGAAGCTATGCATGATACCACCAATATCTTCTACATGCTCTTCCTTTAGAATTTGGTAGGTATCCTCTATGGCATCACGCATGTGGATGCTAATGGGCAGCTTCAATTCTTTGGCGATTCGCATTTGGCGTCTAAAAACGGCCTTTTGCACATCCTTTGGCGACGTATCCCAGTGGTAATCCAATCCCATTTCTCCCATTGCAACTACCTTGGGCTGTTTTAATTGTTGATAAAGCTTTTCTTCGATTGCGTCTGTATATATATAGCTTTCGGTTGGATGCCAGCCGATAATACTGTAAATTCCATCATAGGATTCGCTAAGCTCTAATGACTTATCGATTGTTTTTGTATCAAATCCGACGACAGCCATATGGGTAACCCCATTTTCCTCTGCTCGCTTTACAGCCTCCGGAATTTCCTCTGTGAATTCCTCTGCATTTAAATGTGTATGAGTATCAAATAACATGACGCAAATCCTCTCCTAATCGTTAGCAGTTTTTGTAAGTAACAGGAAACACCCCGCTAAATGACTAGCAGGGTATTTGCTTATATGTTCTTTTATTAGGCAATCTCACTGCCATTTTCAGCGTCGGCTGGTGCTTCAATTACTTGCAATTTCCCGTCTTTTTCAGCTGACAAGATCATTCCTTGGCTAATTTCCCCACGCATTTTACGTGGTTTTAAGTTAGCAACGATTACGACCTTCTTACCGATCAATGCTTCTGGGTTTGGATACCACTCAGCAATACCAGATAAGATTTGTCGATGTGCTTTATCACCAGCATCTAAGCGGAATTTAAGCAGCTTATCAGCACCTTCTACTTTGCCGCACTCGATTACTTCGGCAACTTTCAATTCTACTTTATCAAAATCATCATATTTAATTTGTTTTTCTTTTGTTGAAAGCAATTCCGTTTCTGTTGGATCCCATGGATTCGTTGCTTCATCTTCAGCAGTTCCAGGAGTAGCGTCGCCAGACATCTGCTCTTTAATGTAAGCAATCTCTTCCTCCATATCCAACCGTGGGAAAATAGGTACACCTTTTTCGACAACCTTCGTATTAATTGGGAATCCACCAAAATGAACTGTCGAAAAGTCTCCCGCAGACCCTTCTTCAACGCCAAGCTGCGCAAAGATTTCCTTCGGTGCATGAGTTAAGAATGGCTGTAATAAAATAGCAGCTACACGTAAGCTTTCCGCTAAATGAACCATTACACTAGCTAGTTCGGTTTCTTTTCCTTCTTCTTTCGCCAATTTCCATGGTTCTGTTTCATCAATATATTTATTTGCACGTGAGATTAATGTCCATGCATGGCTAAGTGCACTACTAAATTGCATCTTTTCCATTTCTGTTTGATAGTCTACGATTACTTTCTCTGCGGTCTGTTTTAGATCTTCGTCAAAAGCAGTAATATTTCCTGTATATGCTGGAACTTCGCCATTTAAATACTTGTTAATCATTGCTACCGTACGATTTAATAGATTTCCTAGATCATTTGCTAAATCATAGTTCACACGAGAAACAAAATCTTCTGGTGTAAAGATTCCGTCACTGCCAAAGGTAACTTCGCGCATCAAATAGTAGCGAAGCGCATCCAGCCCGTAACGTTCAACTAACATTTCAGGATAGACAACATTTCCTTTTGATTTTGACATTTTCCCATCTTTCATTAATAACCAGCCATGACCAAAGACTTTCTTCGGAAGAGGGAGATCTAATGCCATCAACATAATCGGCCAATATATAGTGTGAAAGCGCACGATTTCCTTTCCAACCATATGCACATCTGCTGGCCAGTATTTATCGAATAATGTTGTATCGTCTGTACCGTATCCAAGTGCTGTAATATAGTTGGACAATGCATCAATCCAGACATATACAACATGTTTCGGATTGCTTGGTACTTGTACTCCCCATGAGAATACAGTACGAGATACAGCCAAATCCTCCAGTCCTGGTTTAATGAAATTATTTATCATTTCATTTTTACGAGATTCAGGCTGAATGAAGTCCGGATGTGTATTGTAGTACTCCAACAAACGATCCGCATATTTACTCATTCTGAAGAAATACGATTCTTCTTTAATTAATTCTACTGGATGCCCGCTATCAGGAGATTTACCGCCTATAACATTTCCAGCATTATCCCGCTCTATATCTACTAATTGTGATTCTGTATAGAAGGTTTCATCGGGAATTGAATACCAGCCCTCATACTCATCCAAATAAATATCGCCTTGTTCTAAGAAGCGTTCGAAGATATCTGCTACAACTTTTTTATGTACAGGATCTGTTGTGCGAATAAATTTATCATTACTAATTTCGAGCAGCTTCCATAAGCTTTGCATACCCTCTGCCATATCATCCACATATTGCTGTGGAGTAATATTTAATTCGTTCGCTTTATTTTCAATTTTTTGGCCATGTTCATCACTACCTGTTAAGTAGAAAACATCGAAACCTTGCATACGTTTATATCTTGCCATTACATCACAGGCAATCGTTGAATAAGCATTTCCAATATGTAATTTCCCACTTGGGTAGTAAATCGGTGTCGTAATATAAAATGTTTTCTTATCTTCTGGCATTCATTTACCTCCTAAATTCCAATCAATCATAATTAAATAAGGTATCTCTATTGTAGCTATTATAACGTAATTTGCCAAATACTGCTTAATAATAATGATTGCCAACGAAAATAATGGTTAAACAATTTTTTGACCATATCTATTACTTTATATAGGTATAATTTAGTTTGCTACTGAAATCTTGAGATACGAGCAATGTTGATTTCCACCCCAATCAACGGCTATGAGAGAGGTATTTGCCAGCTCTTTTTTTTAAAGGCAGAAATAGTTAGCAATTGCATAATACCAGCTGAGGAAATACAAGAAGACTCCTCGAAAATAAAGTTCAATTTATCTGATTGCGATGTAACGCTGGCGAAGCTTTTCTTGTCCTGCGGGACGAATCGCCTAAGGATGAGACTCCGAAGTGCGAAGCATAAGGAGGCTCACCAGCCGCCCAAAGGTACGCGTGGTGTATTTCCCCGGAGCAGTAGGCCCACGAGCACCTATAGTTGTTGGCATTCTGTTATTATCTTATCTAACATTCTTATAGTAAAATTAACAATTAAATAGATTAATTTTTCAGCTAAATAGATTGACATCAAAAAACAATGTTGCTATTCTATTTCAAGATGCAAATAGAATTTTTTATTTTTTCTGAAAAAAGGGATATCTCATTCGGGGGGAGGTAGAAAATGAAATCAATTGGAATCGTTCGCAGAGTTGATGAACTTGGTCGTGTTGTAATCCCAATCGAACTACGTCGCACCCTAGATATTCATGTAAAAGATGAAGTAGAAATTTATGTAGAAAACGACAAAATTATTCTCAAAAAATATAAACCAAATATGGTCTGCCAAATCACCGGAGAAGTCTCCGAAGATAATGTATCCCTTGCAGACGGGAAGATTGTTCTAAGCCCTAAAGGGGCGAGGATATTAATGAAAGAAATCGAATCACAATTGAAATGACTAACCATTTTCTGATTTTTTTCTATTTACAAGAACGAAATGAATCTGTTAGAATAAGATAACATAACATTAAGTCATAAGGAGAGCTGACGCTTGCACAAGCACGTCAGCTCTCTTTCATTTACTCCACATGATATGTTTGATAAACCTCACGTTTATGCATTTTTCGATCGACTGCGACTTGCTTGATTGCATCTTTACTTGAAAACTCTTTATCATCAATATAATAATTCACATGGTCCACAACAGATAAATGACTCCACCAGATATCTGCGACTTCTTCTATATCTGTGTCACTTCCTTCGACAACAATACAGAACTCTCCCTTTAATTCATGATCACTTGCCCATGTAAGAAGCTCTTCTGCGGTACCACGTGCAAATTCCTCAAATCGTTTTGTTAATTCACGAGCAAGTACAACTTGCCGATTACCGAGCGCTATATTTATTGCACTTAATGTATCCTTTATTCGGTACGGTGACTCATAGAATAAAAGCGTCGCTTTCAATTGCTTCAATCGAGTTAATTCGGCCTCTTTATCCTTCTTTTTCCGCGGCAAAAATCCATAAAAATAAAATTCATTTGCTGGAAGACCTGAACCAACTAAAGCACATAACGCTGCATTTGCCCCTGGTAAGACGACAACCTTTAAATCCCGTTCAATTGCTGCTTCAACTAATTCAAATCCAGGGTCAGAAATCGCTGGCATTCCGGCATCACTTACAATCGCAATCGATTCACCGTTTTCCACACGAGCAAGCAATTGCTCTTCACGTGACAGCTTATTATGCTCATGATAGCTAATCAGCGGCGTCTGAATCTCAAAATGATTGAGCAGTTTCTTTGTATTCCTTGTATCTTCAGCTGCTATAACCGTTACGCTTTTCAAAATTTTTAATGCGCGAAAGGTGATATCTTCTAAATTACCAATCGGTGTTGGCACCACATAGATTGCACCTAATGTCTCATCATCAAAGCTCTTTTGTATTTTCATTTTGAATCACTTCTTTCAGCCAATTTCGAATGAGTTGTATTTTTTCTATTCGGGATAATTGTTTGATTTGGTATTCCCGCTGCATTGCTTTTTGCTTTTCCTCATGTTTTTCAATGTAAACAACCTGGAAGGGGCCTCTTCCTCTTGTATATTTTGCACCTTTACCTTCCTTATGCATTTTTAAGCGATGTTCTAAATCATTTGTATATCCGGTATAAAATGTATTGTCCTTGCATTTTAGCATGTAGACAATATGTTTATTTTCTTCCATAGATAATTTCCTTTGCTTCATCTGTATAGGTTCCATCTTCATTATAAATATACAATGGTGGAAGGATCTTTAAATCTGCCTTCCGTTCGCGAATCCCCTCAATTAGCAGCATATTTGCTTCTTTTCCCTTTTTCGGATAGACAAGCTGCAGCCGCTTCGGTTCAATTCGATATTGCCGGAACAAGCTAATAATATCGACAAGTCTTCCTGGACGATGAACCATAGCAACCTTGCCACCTGGCTTGACATGCAGCTTGCAGGCCTTAACGACGTCTTCTAGGGTGCAATAGATTTCATGTCGTGCAATCGTTAAATATTCATTATGGTTATACTCACTTGCTGATGGAGTCTTAAAATAAGGAGGGTTACATGTAACAACATCAAACGAACTATGCCCAATAATTTCTTGCATTTCTTTTAAATCGCCATGGATTACTTGTAATTGCTCGCTTAACTGATTAAGCTCGATATTTCTTGTCGCCATATTGAAAATGCGTTCCTGAATTTCAACACCGGTTATTTTGGCCACTGTTCGTTTGGATAAGAGCAGTGGTATGACACCATTACCAGTACATAGGTCTAAAATGGTGCCCCGTTTTAAAGGAATCGACGCGAAATCCGCTAGCAGCACTGCATCAAGAGAGAAGGCAAAGGCAGTGGGACTCTGGATAATTTGCATGCTTTCATCCGCTAATAAATAATCTAATCTTTCATCATCATATAACTGTACCATGTGATTCTCCTGTTCTATGTTAGAAAACTAAAGATTAGCCAAACCTTTAGGTGACATCCTTAATTGCACTTATTCGTTAAGAAAATTTATAAAACTTTCTTACCTATTAAAGAAAGCCGCCCCATTTCTATGAGACAGCTAACATTCTATTTCGTTTTGTCAAAGAATTCAAGACAAAACATACAATCTTCATTTCGACGTGGACTACCAAATTCCAAATTACAAATATGAAAGCCTTCATCATACAATCGCGCTAAATTATCATAGCCTTCACTCGGAAATTTATTCTTTTTAGCAGGCGCTTTATCATTATTCGCCGTATCTATCTTACTTTCCTCAATATGATCCAAATGATTTCTAAGATTATGGTTTTCCATGGCCAATCGATGGTTCTCCTCCAGTAAAGCACTAAGTCTCCCTTTTAGGTCCCCAAGCTGTTCATACAATTCACCAATTTGCTTTTCCATATCAGATACTTGGTCAAATATTTGCCTGTTGTTCACGCCCACTCACCTCTTCATTTTGTGGCCCTGAGCTACTATTCCCTCTTCAATTAGTTCGTCCAGTGTATATTCGATCACGCGTTCCTTTTCAGGTACTTCAATCTGAATGAGTCTTTCAAGGATATTGAGGCCAACAACTTTCCCCTTACCAAATGGAGTCTTTATTGCTTCTCCAATGTCTGGTAATTCTCGTTTTGCTGTCTCGTAATCATCATTTTCGTATTTCAAACAACACATTAAACGACCACATAATCCGGAAATTTTTGCTGGATTCAAGGAAAGATTTTGATCCTTTGCCATCTTAATTGATACGGGTTCGAAATCACCCAGAAAAGTCGAACAACAAAGCATTCTTCCACAAGGACCAATCCCACCTAACATCTTCGCTTCATCACGAACCCCAATTTGACGAAGCTCAATTCGTGTTTTGAACATGGATGCTAAGTCTTTTACTAAGTTACGGAAGTCAACACGACCATCTGCAGTAAAATAGAAAATAATCTTATTGCGGTCAAATGTATATTCTACTTCTACTAGATTCATATCTAACTTATGTTCGCCAATTTTATTCGTACAAACCTGGAATGCCTTCTTCGCTTGCTCTTGATTCTCCACTACAACAAGTTTGTCCTTTTCATCGGCGACCCGCAATACCTTCTTTAAAGGAAGAACGACATCCTCTTCATCTACTTTCTTGTTTGTAATGACAACTTTTCCAAATTCTACGCCACGTACAGTTTCAACAATAACGTAGCTATTTAAAGCTATATTGTCCATTCCTGGATCAAAATAATATATTTTACCCGCTTTTTTAAAGCGGACACCAATAACTTCTATCATTAACCTTTCACCCCTGTATTTGAAGCATCAGTTGTTCCATCACTAATGTCGGCTGGACGTTCTGCTTCAATTTCCGCTTTGCATGTAAGACCGCATCTAAATTTTTCACTAATTTCTCTTGTGAAAAGATCATTGCCGCCTTCTCTAGCAGATCATCATTAGGACTAAAGAATACCATTGCTTTTTCATTCCCAATATGGAAGTAAAGAATATCTCTTAAAGCCAAAAGCAATAAATCTAGTCCTCTTTCCTGCTCTGTTCTTTCTTTAAAATGTGGCAGTAAATGACTATGGATATACAGATAAACATCTTGATGCTGATCTGTAAATATTTCAATCAATTGTACCATTAATTTTCTCGCTTCTGCAAACCAAGCATCCTCTTTCCAAGCAATAGCCTCTTCCAGATTATTCGTCAACGCACTCATAAGAATTGCCGATTCTTTCACCATTCCTTTTTCAATTAACTGCTGTCTGAAAAAATGTGGATTTAAAGGCTTTAATTCAATCACCTGGCACCTGGATTTAATTGTGGGTATAATCGCTTGACCGTTTGCCGTCAGCATAATTGCGGTAGTTTGCTTACTGGGCTCCTCCAAAAACTTCAAAATTCGATTTGATGCATTGACGGTTAATGTGTCAGCATCTTTAATGATATATGCCTTCTGATTGGATTCCAGTCCAGAATAAGCAAACTCCTTTTGTAAATTCTCTACCTGTTCCTTCTTGATTGATGATCCATCTGGCTCTATCCAATGCACATCTGGATGGTTATGTGAATTGATTCGTTTACAGTTTATACATTCATTACATGGCTCAATGCCAACTTTATGTTCACAAAAAAGACCCTTTGCAATCAATAAACCAATTGCTTCCTTACCTGTTCCTCGTTCACCTTGGAGCAAATAGGCATGAGAAATACGGCCCTTCTTGATACTATTCATGATAATTTTGCTTGCAAGTGGCTGGACTTCAGCAACTTCAGACCATGTTTTCATAAGTACCCGCCCTCAATATTTCCATGTATCTAAACAATTAAAAGCAGTTTACTTGCTTCATTGTCAATTACGTATATAAATTAATCAGTAATCCCTTAATTTCACCAATTAGGCCAAGGATATCTACTGTCTTTTTTTCTTGATTCATAATTTCTTCTGTTAATTCTAGTAATTTCTCGTCAATTTCTTTTACAGTTGTTAATTTTTGATTATGTCCATTCAAACCGAAGCTATGCTTCTTCTGGAGTTCTAATCCGGTCGAAACCGTCTCACCTAAAAAGTCCTTAATCATTCGTTTAAATTTTGCTAAATCACGAAACGTACGGAAACGAGCAAGCTTGTTTCCTTGTAAGGTAATATTCTTCATTAATTGCTCTAATTCTTGTTGCTTTAAATTCGTTGCTTGGGACTGTACCATTTTGTTAAATACTTGTGTATCAGATGCAGCTTGACGAATATATTTCGGTTCTGTTTTTGCCTGTATTTCACTCGTAATCTTCATATGGACAGTCCCCTTTCTTGTATATATACTGCAAACTTCACCACTGGCCAACCGCTCCGAAAATACACTACGCTGGGATTTGGTAGGAAAATATATTTCTATCCCTCTTAGTAAATAAAATTCTGTCCCACTCTCGTAAGACTTTTGAGTTTATGGTGAAAATATTTAGCTTCTATTCTAAAACTGGAAGTAAGATTCGATTGGCAGGATAAATACAGTTGCTCCGCCTACTTCTACTTTAACAGGCTGTGGAATATAGGAATCTGCATTACCGCCCATTGGTGAGATTGGTGCAACCATTTGTTCACGCTGTGAGCAATTATCTTTGATGATTTTTAATGCGGTATCCAATTGCTCGTCTTCGCAACCAATCATTAATGTTGTATTCCCTTCCTTTAAAAATCCACCTGTTGTTGCAAGTTTCGTTGTTCTGAAATTTCCTTCCCCTAATGCGTTTACAAGGCGATTTGAATCTTTATCTTGGACTACTGCCATGATTAATTTCATGTTCCATCATCTCCCTTAGAATTGTAATAAGCTGTTTATCTTTATCTCGATGAATATATTTCTTTCACTTCTTAAGGTATGCAGCAATTCGTGCCATTGCATCTCGCTCGACATTTTCCAACGATTGATCGGCATTAATTGTTGAAATTCGATTTGGAAATTTCCCGATAAGCTTTTGGTAGCCTTCATAGACACGTTCATGAAATGCGAGATTTTCTAAGTCCAAACGATTTCTTTCTCTTTCTTTATTCGACGCAATGCGCTCTAATCCCTTCTTTGGTGCAATATCAAAAAATAAAGTTAATGTCGGCATGCAGTCTTTAATCGCAAATTGATTGATTGCAAATACTTCATCAATGCCTAGTCCTCTCGCATGCCCTTGATAAGCAAGACTGCTATCAATAAATCGATCGCATAATACTATCTTACCTTGCTCTAATGCTGGAATGACCTTTTCTACTAGATGCTGCCTCCGTGCAGCTGCATATAGGAGTGCTTCTGTACGTTCTTCCATCTTCGTATTTTGTGGATCGAGAATGACCTTTCTAATTTGCTCGGAAATTTCTATTCCACCAGGCTCCCGTGTTGCAATTACTTCAAAGCCTTGCTTCTGCAGCTTTTCACTTAAGGTTTGGAGAATTGTTGTCTTTCCAGCACCTTCGCCACCTTCAAATGTTATAAAATGTCCGTTCACGTAATAAATCTCCTTATCTGTTTCCAAATATCCTGATGCCTTGATCCCGTTGTTGGATCCGAACACCTTTTTCTTGTAATTGCTCGATTATTTCTACATGCTCTGCTGTAATCCTCTCTCCTTTAAGGATAAGAGGTATTCCTGGTGGGTATGGAATAACGGCTTCAGCAGCTATTTCGCCAATTGCTTGGACGAAAGGAACCTGAAAATATTGTAATTGATTCATGGTCTGATAAGATAATTCCAGCTCCTGAATCGATTGGATATTTTGTGTTGTTAATTCTATTGTAGCATGATTTAATACTTTTTTGCAGTGAGGTCCATCCAAACACATATTTGCATTAATTGGATGTTGATTGTTGTATGTTGTGCCTAAATCTCTTTTTAATTGCTCGTTAATGCGGTTTACCGCTCTTTTTAATCGTGGTAATTCCTTGAACGGTGACAGACCATGAATAAACAGAATTTGATTATATGTGACAAGCTCTGGATATATATGTTCCTTTTCAAAAAGCGTGGCAATTTCTTTTGCTGACCGCCAATGTTTCACGTGGAACGTAATTTTCAACGGGTCGGCATTTTCCGTAATCGGCAAAATATCCCAGTGTTCAGAATTATTCATAATATCCCTAACAGTTCTCACACTTTGCATTGTGGCGTCCTTCATTTCCTGTGAAAATGTTGCTAAATAAAAACGGGCAATATCCAATGAAGCCATTAACGGATATGAAGGGCTGCTCGATTGAATGATTTGTAAATAATGAGCAATCTTATCCTTGGAAACAAGCGATGATTGGAAATGTAATAAAGAAGCCATCGTCATTGCAGGTGCCATTTTATGTGCAGATTGAACGACGACATCCGCTCCAAGTTTCAGTGCAGATTGCGGAAATGGATCTCCCAATGAAAAGTGAACCCCGTGTGCTTCATCAACTAAAACTGGGATTTGATGCGAGTGTGCTACATCAATCATTCGCTCTAAATCATAAATTTCCCCAAAATAGTCAGGGTATGTAAGCACGACTGCCTTTGCATCTGGGTGCTTCTTGAGTGCTTCCTCTAAAATCACGATGCTTGGATTCGTATAACGGCCGGCCGTTTCATCATATATCGGTGCAATGAAAACTGGTTTTGCTCCACTTAGTTCCAGTCCATTCATAATCGATTTGTGACAATTCCGTTGAACGATAATTTTATCTCCTACTGTGCATGCAGCTAATATCATCGCCAAATTACCAGCAGTACTGCCACCAACGAGGAAAAAGGTATGGTCCGCTTGGAAAAAATCGGCTGCTAATTCCTCTGCCGCAGCAATTGCTTCCGTTGGTGCATGTAAATCATCCAATCCTGGTAGCTCTGTATAATCTATCGATAATATCGAATCAAATGAAGTACGGCCAAATTCCGGAAAAACCGTTCCATTCTTATGCCCCGGTACATGAAAGGAGATTGGGTTACTAGCTTTAAATTGATTTAATTTATGTAATAGTGGTGTTTTATTTTGGTCCAAATTCAATTTGAAAAATCCCCTTCTATATCTATCTAATACTATATTAAGATTAGAACTTGGATGGTTACAAGCCTCTCAGTGACTGGGCTGCCATATTTGCACTTGCACTTATTAGTATGAATGTTATGTACTTGCTTACTACCAAGAAAAAGAGCCTTTGCAAGCAAAGACCCGGGATATTCTATGAAAATAATGTTGGTTGACTAATATTCTTTAGTTTTTGCAAATAGTAATTATATTTCTCTTCTCTCGGCTCCGTATGAATCATATTATGCTCACATTCACTACAGATAAAGAAATTGTATAAATGGATTCCTTCCCGCTTTTGTTCTTCACAAATCCCACAGCTTTTAATGGAATTAGATAGATTCATTTTCCCACCTCCGTTAGAAAACAGTATCTCCTAATCTAACGGAGTTTATACCGGGAGGCTGGAATGAATTTATAGAATAAACAAATGAATCGCTGCAAGCGATGCAACTCCGAATACACCTAAGAATCCAGAAACTACTGCAGTAAATAGATTAATAGGAATGTGAAGGCCGAGGTAACCGCCAACAACATTAAAAAAGAATAATAGTAAAACACCAATTCCCAGCTTTACAACTGCCTGTCCAATAAATCGCAATGGTTTAAGAGGTGTACCAACAAAGAGTAAAATGATAATTAATGCAACACTAATACCAATTACAATCATAGAACCAGAACCCATCGTATTCAACTCCTTTTCCCTGTCCTACTTAGTACATATGAGGAAAACAGAAGAAAAAGAACAAAAAAATCAAAAACGAATCAGTAAGAAAGCATTATACTTTCTTAACTACCAAGAAAACCAGATACAAACTGCCCCATGCTCCGATTTCGTATCTATTATTCTACTAATCTATTGCTACACCTTACGCGCACTAACTCTCCGATGTCTAGCCTCACGCAATAAGAATAGATATTTTGCCTGGGTAAGCTTTGCTCGTTCAAGGCCACTCTGAGTTGGTTCAATACTCAGTTCAACAATGGATTGAATATGTTTCCATTCCTTTTCCAAATTTAAAATAGCATCTAGTAATTCCTCGTCGACATCCTTTTTGTTAATCTTCTTAGCCATGGAAGCTTCACCTAACTTTTAGAAAACTTAGCTGTATTTATTATTTCGACTACAGCTTTTTGTATCATCAACTTAAATAGTTCTATCTATAAATCTCTTCTTCCCTCTAACGCCTTGGATAATGTCACTTCATCGGCATATTCCAAGTCGCCACCTACAGGTAATCCATGGGCAATTCTTGTTGTCTTGATTCCAGATGGTTTAACGAGTCGAGAAATATACATCGCGGTCGCTTCCCCTTCGATGTTTGGATTAGTTGCTAAAATGATTTCCTTTACCTCATCATCTTTTAGACGATTAAGTAATGCAGGAACATTAATATCCTCCGGTCCAATCCCATCCATTGGTGAAATCACACCGTTGAGTACATGGTACTTACCTTGGAACTCCTTCATTCTTTCCATTGCAATAACATCTTTCGGATCTTGAACAACACAAATAATCGAATTATCTCGAGAATTATCTTGGCAAATTAAACATGGATCCTGATCGGTAATATTGCCACATACGTTGCAATGAGTTAATTCACGTTTTGCATTTACCAATGCATTCGCAAAATCGAACACATCATCATCTTTCATATTTATTACAAAAAATGCCAGTCGGACGGCTGTTTTTGGTCCAATCCCTGGCAGCTTTGTAAAACTATCAATAAGTTTTGAAATTGGTTCTGGATAATACATTCAATATGCCTCCTACTTTTAAAGCAGAAACGCCTTGTAAGCGACAAATGGACATAAAATTCATTTGTCGCCCGGCGCCTGAAACGATATGTGCTGATAATAACATTCCCATCTATCGGCACAATACTATAATTAGTTTAGAACATACCTGGAACGTTTAGCCCTTTTGTAAATTGTCCCATTGTATCATTTGTTTTGTCATCTACTTGCTTGATTACATCATTTACTGCTGCAACAATAAGGTCTTGCAGCATTTCGATATCGTCTGGATCGACAACTTCCTCTTTAATTTGAACATCTGTAATTTCTTTTTTACCGTTAGCAGCAACAGTTACCATTCCACCGCCAGCAGATGCTTCGAATGTCATTTCATGAAGTTCATCCTGTGCTTGCATCATTTTCTTTTGCATTTTTTGCATTTGCTTCATCATGTTATTCATATTTCCCTTCATGGAAAATACCTCCTTGTATTTATACATTTATTTTTATTATTACGTGGGCTAGCGACTATGGTCATAGTCAATTGACATTCCGAGTGGAAAGAACAACACTCTACAGTCCCTTGTCTATGCCCTCCGTTGCTGGGCAAGCCCGCTACACTTTTCTTTTACTCATGTATCTCTATTAAGTAGTCACCAAACAGCTTTCTTGCTTCATCCACTACGGGGTTTGTGTCATTCTCTTGTTCTGCTGGCTTTTCTTGATTATTTATATATTCACTGCGCAAATCCGTCCATTCTCTGTCGGGAATTGGAATGATTGTTAATTGCTGTTCCATCACACCTGCTAGCACAGATTCAACGGTTTCCCGATGTTCAAGGAAAAGCGAACAATGGATTTCATATTTAAAAGAAACAACAAGTGCACTTGATGAGGCAGCTGCAGGTTTACTATCCTGTATCGTTGCATGTGCAGGTGCATTCATCGTTTTTAATTTACTTAAAAAGTTTGCCCAGTTGGACTGAACATTTTTCAGTGCTGGTTTTTCTGCATCCTTTAGTACTTCACGGATTCTTTCAAACGGAATCTTATAGCCATTTTTCGAGGATCTTGCCGGTGCTCTTCGTTTTTCTCTTACTTCTGCTTGTTGAGCTGGAACAACCGGATTTTCCTTTATTTGGGTTAATTCCTTTTCAAGCTGTGTTAACTTTTGTGTTAGCTTCATTACAACATCGGACTGAACGACCCCATCTGATTGATCCTGCTCGTGATAACGATTCGTAATGGTTAGTATTGTAATTTCAATAAAAACCTTAGGGCTATTCGTCCATTTAATTTCTTGCTGGCACTGGTTTAATTGCATTATTGCGTCTTGAATCCAGCCGATAGACACAGTTTCTGCCAACGCTTGAAAATGCTCATCTGCTCTTGCTCTTTCAAGCAAGCTTTCTAAAGACGCGGCACTCTTGAATAACAATAAATCACGCATAAAGTATATCAAATCATATACAAAACGTCCTGGATCTTTACCACCTTGAATAATATTATCCAATAGCTCAATTGAATGCTGTACATCTTTCTCGTACATTGCCTTAACAATATCCGTTAAAACGCCTTGAGAAACGCCACCTGTTACGGCTAATACATCATCCAATTCAACGGTATCATCACTATACGATATTGCTTGATCAAGAATACTTAATGCATCACGCATTCCGCCCTCTGCCGCTATTGCAATTGTTTCTAAAGCTTCAGGTGTTACGTTAACCTCTTCCGCATCAATAACGGTTTGCATACGGTCAACAATAGCCTTGTTCGAAATTGGTTTAAAATCAAAACGCTGACATCTGGAAAGAATCGTCAGTGGAATTTTATGTGGTTCAGTTGTTGCCAATATAAATACGACATGCTTCGGTGGTTCCTCTAATGTTTTTAGCAAAGCGTTAAACGCATTGTTCGAGATCATGTGTACCTCGTCAATAATATATACTTTGTAAGGAACAACACTTGAGGCATATTTTACATTTTCGCGAATTTCACGAATGTCGTCCACACTCGTATTAGATGCAGCATCAATTTCAATGACATCCGAAATAGAACCATCTTGGATGCCCCGACATGCATTACAGTCATTGCATGGCTCTTTTACCGGTGCATGCTCACAGTTAATTGCCTTCGCAAAAATCTTCGCAGCACTCGTTTTCCCTGTCCCTCTTGGGCCGGAAAAAATATAAGCATGCGAGAATTTCTCCTGCACAATTGCGTTCTGCAATGTTCGTGTAATATGTGATTGTCCTGCAACATCCTGGAACTGTCTAGGACGATAGACGCGGTATAAAGCTTGATAGCTCATTTTACAGATTCTCCTCTATGATCTATTTCTAATTATACCCGATTTTTACTGTGAATGTGAACTGCATAGATGAAAACAATTTATTTTTTTGGGACAAAAGCGAAAGTGTACGTTCAGAGCCGTATCATGAGGTGAGGGGATTCTCGCTGAGAGCACGGGCGCTGTAGCTGGACGTGTCTCTCTTGTCACGGGAATTGAAATAGAAATTTTTTATGCTTTCCTATTCTATAAAATATAATAAAACCCCTTTGCCAATATATTAATGACAAAGAGGTTAAAATGCTATGTATGCCGTGCACCCACCGTCGATGTGACGATCCTATGCGTTACTTAAGTTCATGGCTCGGCCTAGGCTATCCCACGGCACACAGAGATATCCACTTACTGCTGCTTCCTTCCGGACCTGACAGGATTCATGGGTCTCTGTTGCGCAGGACCTGAGCGTCAACACCAATTCCTTAAGGCAGACCATAAAATCGCCTCACCTAAGATGGGAATTCAGCCTCGCTATAGCGGATTGCGAGTACAGGGCACCGCTACCTCCCCGCTTAGCACGGTAGTTTACATTATAGCGATTTTAGAAACATATTGCAATGGAAATAACAGGATATCGACTATTTTTTCCTTTTTCTTAGTTTACGGAAGAAACTGGTTAGAAGCATTGCACACTCTTCCGCAAGTATTCCACTAGTAAGTTCCACCTGGTGATTAAACCTTGACTCATCCAGTAAATTCATTAATGTACCTGCACATCCTGCCTTTGGATCTGGTGCACCGAACACTACTCGCTTTATTCTCGATTGAACAATTGCACCCGCACACATCGGGCAAGGCTCAAGGGTCACATAAAGTGTGCAATCCTCTAAACGCCAACTGCCAATTTTCTGATTCGCTTCTTGAATGGCAATCAGCTCTGCATGGGATAAGGTTGTCTGTGACGTTTCGCGAATATTATATCCAGAAGCAATGATTTCATCTTGATACACAATAACTGCCCCGATTGGAACCTCATCCAACGACTGTGCCTTCCTAGCTTCTTCTATCGCAGCCCACATGTATCTTTCATCGTTCATTAGTATCACAACGTTTCATTATAGTTTTTATAGGAAATAGAATAGATATAAGTTTTTCTAAAGGAGATATATATGAATACTTCACTTGAAAATACTGCTGTCTTGTTTATCGATATCATCAATGATTTTAATTTCGATGGTGGAGAGGATTTATTACAAAACACCAAAGAAATTTTACCAAACCTTATCAAATTGAAAGAATTTGCTATGGAAAAAAATCTTCCACTCATTTATGTTAATGATCATTACGGAATATGGCAAGCAGACTTTAAAAAAATCATAGCACATTGCAGAAATGAAAAAAGCCAGGAAATTATTGATCCGCTCCAACCAGATTATAATGATTATTTACTAATTAAACCACAGCATTCAGCGTTTTTCCAAACACCACTTCAATCCTTACTAGTTGAATTAGGTAAGACACATTTAATTATCGCAGGTATTGCAGGGGACATCTGTGTTTTATTTACTGCCAAGGATGCTTACATGCATAAATTTAATTTAACAATCCCTGAGAATTGCATGGCATCTGAAGACAAAAATAATAATCATTACGCACTAAATTTGATGAAATCGGTTATGAAGGCAAATATTAACCCATTCTAACTGGTATATCTAACCTCCCTCCTTCATAAGTTGATAGTAAAGATTTTTTATAAGGAGGGGAAATCTTGCAAATTCATGTTGTAGCACAGGGAGACAGTTTATTTGAAATCGCCAATACATATAATACATCTGTAACTAGTATCATCAATGCCAATGAACTAGATACCCCGAGTGAGCTCGTAGTTGGTCAAGCAATAGTTATTCCGATTGTCGGACAATTTTACTTTGTCCAGCCTGGCGATACATTGTATTCCATTGCAAGCAGCTTCGGTATGACTGCCCAAGAATTAGCACGTATTAATAATATTGGGGTTAACAATCCGCTCTCGGTCGGATTTCGATTATATATCCCTGCTTTTCCTAAACGAGCGATTACGTCCAACGCCTATATCGAGCCATCTGGTGATACCGTATCAGCAACACTCGAAAATGCTGCTACTAAAACGACCCCATATTTAACCTATCTCGCCCATTTCAGCTATAGTGTCAATCGCGATGGGAGTTTAAACGCTCCTCCGATAGGAAACTTGAAATCAATTGCTGATGCGAATAATACGGCATTAATGCTTGTAGTTACAAATCTTGAGGGTGGATCTTTTAATTCCGAATTAGTGCATATCATCCTTACCGTTCAAGCAGTTCAAAATACACTGCTGGATAATATCGTTAATACCGCTACAGGAGGGGGATTTACCGATGTGCATTTTGACTTCGAATTTATTCCACCAGCAGATCGCGAAGCCTATATTACTTTTTTACGAAAGGCAAAGGGGCGTTTATCACAGGCCGGGTTACTGATGTCTGTCGCACTTGCTCCTAAAACAAGCGCCACACAAACCGGCACACTATACGAAGCACATGATTACGGGGCAATTGGAGAAATAGCCGATTTCGTTGTCCTGATGACCTATGAATGGGGCTATAGCTATGGCCCGCCGATGGCAGTGTCTCCGTTAGATCAGGTGAGAAGAGTTGTCGAATATGCATTGACAGAAATGCCAGCAGAGAAGATTTTATTAGGGCAAAATTTATACGGATACGACTGGACCCTTCCCTTTGTTGAAGGGGGTAAAGCTGCGCGTGCAATCAGTCCACAGCAAGCAATCGCTATTGCGAGAGAGAATAATGCAACGATAGAATACAATACAACGGCACAGGCACCATTTTTCCGCTACACAACTAATGAAGGCGTTCAGCATGAGGTTTGGTTTGAGGATGCTCGCTCAATTCAAGCAAAGTTTGATCTTATCCGCGAATTAAATTTACGCGGAATTGCTTATTGGAAACTCGGATTGGCGTTTCCACAAAATTGGTTATTATTGAATGATCGATTTACGATTACAAAACTATAAATAAAAAGGTTGCTAAGACTTATCATCTTAGCAACCTTTATTAATCTATTTCAAAAGATTTAGCGATTCTCGGTTAAATGCTGGGATGTCATCTGGCTGGCGACTTGTAACGAGCTGATTCTGACATACAACAACTTCCTTATCCACTACTTTCGCTCCTGCGTATTCCATATCAACTTGGATTGACTTATACCCTGTTGCATCGCGACCCTCAAGCGTTTTTGCAGTAATTAATAGCTGTGGACCATGACAAATTGCGAAAACAGGCTTTTTCTCATCCATAAAGTGTTTTGCAAATGTTACATAGCGATCATCAGCACGCAGCTGATCGGGTGAAAAACCTCCTGGAATAAATAATGCATCAAAATCATTCGGATCTACATCATCAATTCCTTGATCAACTGTAACGGTTGCTTCCTTATTCTTACCTTCTACTTGCTTTCCTTTTTCGTCCCCAATAGTGATAACTTCATGTCCTGCTTCTTTAAAAGCCTCTGCTGGATCTGTAAATTCGATGTCCTCGAACATATCTGTAATGACGGTTGCTATCTTTTTACCCATTATTAAGAATCTCTCCTTTAGTAGAAAATTTTCTTACCATGTCTTATCGATTCTAAGCGACAGACATGTTTTCTAATAGTAGATACATTAATAACTCTTCCCTGCCTGGTAAAAATAAAACATCGTTACTCGATTCCCATTAACTCCCGCAATTCGTGTTCATTATTAATTAAATCCTTCACCGTATATTGTTCAAGTACTTGAAAAAACGCGTGTAATGCCTTATTCAATGCATGCTTCAATGTACATGCAGGGGAAATCACACAATGATTTGCTCCCTGTTCAAAGCATTCCAATACGTTAAAATCATTTTCAAGACTTCTAACAACGAGCCCTACATTTATTTCATCAGCAGGCTTGGCTAAACGAATTCCACCATTTCTTCCTCTTATCGTTTCAATCAAGCCTAATTTATTCAGTTCGAACACGATTTTCCCCAAATGATGCTGAGATATATTAAACACTTCAGAAATTTCCTTAATACTTGCAAGTTCACCATCTCGTTTCATTCCAGAAAAAATCAAGACTCTTATGCAATTTATGGAATTATCGCATGGATACTAGTCTTCGTATTAATCGGCTTTGTACTGCTGCCAATTTTAGGAATTATGGCCTTCATCTTTACAATACTCGCAGCAATAAAATCATATAATGGAGAATATTATCGAATTCCTCTGTCTATACGATTTTTCGGTTAAAGCGCTGATTCAGCGCTTTTTTTCTGCGATACTAACAAGCGATACTTCCTTCATATTCGTACGCCGCTAAAGAATGCTTGGGCTTTTATCCTTATACCCCTGTTCGGAAACTCCCCACTACTCTTAAGCGCCGAAAAATCCCAGAGGGTGTGATGTATCGCTTCTTTTCTGAGTCCAGATTATTTCCTAATAAGTCTAAATTAGGATTCGTTCCAAAGTAATAGGCTTGCCAAATAAATTTTGAACAGTAATTCGACTTTATATCTGCCAGATCCCTTGTGTATTTATACACTTCAATACTGCCGATATTAGCCTTTGCCCAACTAGCTGCCTCTTTAGCGATCGTTTGGTTATCAAATCTTAATATAGTTAATTTTTCTCCCTTTTTATGTCTGCTGAGGTAAATCGGCATACTATCTGCGTGACCTTTATTTCCCCACCTATTTACATGATATATTCGGTAATCTTCACCTATTAATCCAACATGACCAACAAGAAAAGAGGAAAATGCCTTTTTATGTGAATAAAGCAAATCACCAGGAACCATCAGAATAGATGTGTCTGGATAATGATGAACAGTGTCTCCTGCTTTATATAATTGCTTCATCTCATCTGGTTGAGTCATCTTCACATTCACCTCAAATTTTCATTTACTACTATGATATAAAAAAACATTGACTCTCGCCATCAATGGGCGAAAGTCAATTCTCTTAATACTATTCCTCAAGTGTAGATGTATCTCCTGTTGGTAATCCAAGCTCCCATGATTTAAGTAATCGGCGCATAATTTTCCCACTTCGTGTCTTGGGTATGGAATCCTTCACTTCAATTTCACGTGGTGCAGCATGGGCACTCAGCCCTGTTTTAACAAACCTACGGATATCCTCAAGTAATTCCTCAGAATTCTCATATCCATCATTAAGCGTAATGAACGCTTTAATGATTTCTCCACGGACTGGGTCTGGCTTTCCGATTACACCAGCCTCTGCAACAGCAGGATGCTCTATTAGCTTACTTTCAACCTCAAATGGACCAACGCGCTCACCAGAAGTATTAATCACATCATCCAATCTGCCCTGGAACCAGAAATAACCATCTTCATCCTTATATGCGCTATCACCTGAAACATACCAGCCATTAATGAAATAGCTCTCATATTTACTCGGGTTATTCCAGATCTTCCGCATCATCGCTGGCCATGGTGCTTTAATTGCAAGGTTACCCATTTGATTCGGTGGAATTTCATTTCCTTCATTATCAACAATCGATGCTTCGATACCAGGTATTGGTTTGCCCATTGATCCAGGGCGAATTTCCAGAGACGGAAGATTTACAATAAGCTGTGCCCCTGTTTCTGTCATCCACCATGTATCATGGATGCGTAAATTAAATGCCTTCAGACCCCAAGTGATTACTTCAGGATTAAGTGGCTCTCCAACACTCAGCAAATGTCGTAAGGACGACAGATCATATTTATCCAAAACTCCTTGCCCCGTACTTACCAAGCGCCGCAGTGCTGTTGGTGCAGTATACCAGACCGTTACTTTATTTTTCTCCAATGTTTGATACCAATCGTCTGGTGTGAATCTTCCTCCCCGCACCACATTCGTTACACCAAGTAACCATGGTGCAAAAATACCATAGCTTGTTCCGGTTACCCAGCCTGGATCCGCCGTACACCAGTAGACATCTTCCTCTTTTAAGTCCAGCACCCACTCGGCTGTTGCATAATGCTGAATCATCGCATTATGAACATGATAAACCCCTTTTGGCTTTCCAGTTGATCCAGAAGTATAGTGAAGGAGCATGCCATCTTCCAAATCGACCCATTCAATTGGAAATTCTTCAGATGCAGCTTCCATTTCTTGCTGATAATCAATATATTGGTCCTCGTTTTCCACATTACCGCCAATGATAATAATCTCTTCCAAATTTGGCAATTCGGCCTGTGGCACCCTATCAATCAAATCAGGTGTTGTAATTAATATCTTGGCCTCACTATCCTGTAATCTATCCCGTACTGCTTGCTCCATAAACGCTTCAAACAAAGGACCAGCTATTGCACCGATTTTTAATATACCAAAGAAAGCAGCATAGAATTCTGGGCTTCTTGGCATAAATAAAAATATACGGTCACCTTTACTCGCATTATATTTCTTAAGTACATTAGCAAATTTGTTACTTTCCTTGCTCAACGTTGCAAAAGTTACTTTTTCTTCACGATCTGGTGAAGAATACAATAGTGCAATCTTATCCTTTTTCACTGGATTCTCTGCATGGCGATCCACTGCTTCATATGCCATATTCACTTTCCCTGTTTCATTCCAGCTAAAGTTCTTCTTCATGTCATCCCATGAAAAATTTTTCCGCGTTTTCTCGTAGTCTTGTAAATTATGATTTCCTTCTCTTGCTGGTATGACTTGCATATCCATCCAATCACTCCATCCAATTTTTGAAATCGATTACATTTTATATTACACGAAATAATTAAAACATTTTGGTAACTATAGTCTATTTTAAAACATTCTGTGACAAATTCAAAGTATTTGTTTCTAAGATAAATCTTTTTGACTAGATAAAAATTAAGAAACTGCATCTTAAAAAACAAGCTTTCTTCTCTAACCAGAGCGGAAGAACTTTACTGGGCTGGTATTACATTACTGTACTTGTGTAATAATATTCATGGCAAATATAAAAACAAACCAGCCCTATGAAAAAGCTGGTCTAGTTATTTAAGCATTCTTTACTTTCAATTCTTTTCTTTGTTCTCTTTCGGAAATAATAAATGCACATGCTGCGTCACCAGTGATATTTAGAGATGTACGTAACATGTCAAGAATACGGTCAACACCAATAATAAGTCCGATTCCTTCAACAGGTAATCCCACAGCATTTAATACCATTGCAAGCATAATTAATCCTACTCCAGGAACTCCTGCCGTGCCTATACTCGCTAATGTGGCTGTTAAAATGATCAGAATAATATCAGTAAATCCTAATGTTTCCGCATATACTTGTGCAATAAACACGGTTGCAACAGCCTGCATGATTGCTGTCCCATCCATATTAATTGTTGCTCCCAATGGCTGAACAAAACTACTGATTTCCTTTTTTACGCCAAGGTTTTCCTGCGCAGTTTTCATAGAGACAGGTAACGTTGCATTTGAGCTAGAAGTACTGAAGCCTAGAGAAATTGCTGGGAAGAATCCTTTGAAGAACTTGATTGGGTTTGCCTTTCCAAGTCCCCATATTGCAAGACTATATGTAATCGCAGCATGTAGGATTAAACCTAAGATGACTGTAATCATATACATTGCCATTGGTCCTATCCCACGAAGACCAGCATCACCTATAGCAGATGCAATCAAAGCAAATGCCCCGTAAGGCGCTGTTTTCATAATCACTTGAATGAGCCACATAAAGAGTTCATTCGCTTGTTCAAATAATCGATGGATACCAGCTGTTTTCTCACCCAAAAAGGCAAGACCTATCCCTATAAAAATAGCAAATGCGATTATTTGCAGCATATCACCAGTTGCCATCGATGCAATCGGATTATCTGGGATGATATTAATGATTGTTTCCATTATCGGTGGAGCAGATTGCTCTTCATATTCAATGGCCTCTGTGTTAAAGACGCCAGGTTGTCCGGGCTGTAAGAGAAACGCTAAACTAATACCAATTGCTAGTGCAATTGCTGTTGTTACTAAGAAAAACGAAACTGTTTGAATTCCAATTTTCCCTAATTTCGCTGGGTCACCTAAACCAGAAGTTCCTAGTACAATTGAGACAAATACAATTGGTACGACAAGCATCATTATTAGATTAATAAAGATTTGACCGACTGGATCTAATAAATATGTATTAATAGCGGTAAAAATGTTTGTCGGAATATAACTTAATCCAATCCCAACAATGACCCCGGCAACAAGTGCTATGAGAATCTTTTTCGTTAGACCCATATGCAAACTTCCCTTCTTCGCTAATTTATATATTAAATCTGTGGAAGCTTAGAATTAGCCAGCTCTTCGCAACAACTTTCACTGAGCTTATACAGTAATTCTTCTATTCCCTTTTTCAGCCTTTTCTAAACCACGCCGGAAATAAAGTGCTTTCAAAAAATGAACAAAAAAGTGGCCCCGGCAGGAGTCAAACCTGTGACACATGGTTTAGGAAACCACGATAAACGGGACCAACTTGGCGATTGCTTGACGATAGCTTGTACGAAGGCTTAACGCGGGCATAAGTAAAAGCACGCTAATCCGCGCTAAAAATAATTGTAAGGAGCTGATCCAATTAAAGAATTTAAAACGATTATGATTGATATTACAGATTCCGTATACGAAGGAATTGAAACAACGATGATGTACATAACAAAAGATATTTATTTCGATAGCTATATTATTGCGATTCCCTCAAACGCTTTTGCTTGGACTATCGCTAGTAATATAGACTATGAGCTCTTGTTAAAATCGCATGTGTTTGGTGACCCAAAGATAAAAGAACGCCTAGTGCAAGCCATAAAAGAAGGAATAACAGAAATAGAGTGGCCGCCGATCAGGTAGTTATTGTCATGGAGCGTCTCGTCTCTTAACCCCTCCGACTGTTTATAGGTGTATACGTAGTCTAATGCGTTTTCTAGTGTTAACGTGACTTCATTACTCGATATATTCCGTGCAGCCGTTCTACGTTTAACGACTGGTTTTCCTTTTCGAGACAACGCAAAAACGCCCCCTTTCCGATTACTTACGTTTTCTTACGTAAATAAACTAAAAGAGGGCGTTATGCCTTCAAAATATATACGGATTAACCGTGTGCTTGCCGTGTAGCTTTTCGGTAGGCTTACCGTCTATAAACCGCGTTATAACAGCATTTAGTGACCCCGGCAGGATTCGAACCTGCGACACATGGTTTAGGAAACCAATGCTCTATCCCCTGAGCTACGAGGCCGTAAATTTTTACCAATGATAATATCCATTATACAGAAAAACGGTTTTAAAGAAAAGTGTCATTTTTTTCTCATAGAATATATTGTCGAACTGTGTTAAGATATTTAGCGTTGATTTCAGTTGACGAATTGATTGGAGGTGTGGGTATGGCAGGAGTTCCATTTATTGCAATAGAAGGTCCAATTGGGATCGGTAAAACCTCTATTGCAACAAAGCTTTCTAACCATTTCCATTTTCATTTATTACAAGAAATTGTAGAGGAAAATCCATTCCTTAGCAAGTTTTATGATGATATCGAGGCATGGAGCTTCCAAACGGAAATGTTCTTTCTATGCAATCGATTCAAGCAATTAGAAGAGATTGAGGAGCAATATTTAAATCTAAATAAACCGGTCATTGCCGATTATCATATATCTAAAAACATGATTTTTGCAAAACGTACATTGGATAAGGATAAATTTGAGAAATACGAAAAAATTTATCGAATTTTAACAGAAGATATGCCCACTCCTAATATAATGATTTACTTGCATGCCAGTTTAGATACCCTTCTAAAGCGGATTAAGCAGCGTGGGAGGAAATTTGAGAAAAATATTGAAGTAGCCTATCTTGAACAGCTGTCAAAGGATTATGAGCAGTATATGAATGAATTTGAAGTACTTCATCCTAACATTCCTATCATTCGAATTAATGGGGACGAGGTTGATTTTATACGCCATCAGACAGACTTGAATCAAATTATAACCATGGTGCGTAAACAATTAAACGAGGTAGCCAATACGAATGAATAAAGGAGTAAATACAATGAATCTTCGTGAGAAATATCATATTCCAAATGATAGTGTCATTACAATCGCTGGTACGGTTGGGGTAGGTAAGTCTACTATGACAAATGCATTAGCAAATGCACTAAAATTTAAAACCTCTTTTGAGAAGGTAGATACGAACCCATATTTAGAAAAGTTCTATTCTGACTTTGAACGCTGGAGCTTCCACTTACAAGTATACTTTTTAGCAGAACGCTTTAAAGAGCAGAAGAAAATCTTCGAATATGGTGGTGGATTCATTCAAGATCGATCAATATATGAGGATACAGGGATCTTTGCAAAAATGCATTACGATAATGGTACAATGTCCGAAACGGATTATGAAACGTATACGAATTTATTTGATGCAATGGTCATGACTCCTTATTTTCCACACCCTGATTTATTGATATATTTAGAAGGGTCACTGGATGAAATATTAGAAAGAATCCAAATCCGAGGTCGTGACATGGAAAAAGAGACCCCAATTGCTTATTGGGAAGAAATGTATGGACGTTATGAAAATTGGATTAATAATTTCAATGCTTGCCCTGTTCTCAGGGTAAATATTTCCGATTACGATTTAATGAAAAAAGAAAACTCTATCGAACCAGTGCTTGAAAAGGTTGGGCACTTAATTCAACATTCGAGACAGTTTATTAGAAAACCAGGTTCTTACTAATCCTAATGATGATAGCCATAATAATAGCTCGGCTTATACAGTAAGAAGGTTTTTTTCCTTTCATATCTATCAATAAGAGGATAGGTGCGCATCATTTAATGAGCACCTATCCTTTTAGTTTTTTCCTAATTCAATTGATCGGTCTCTTGCGCATTTTAATGATTCGATTACAATTTGCTGGAATTTTTTTTCCTCTAATTGCTGGATCCCTGCTTCTGTTGTTCCTTTAGGGCTTGTTATTTTCTTTCGCAGACCGGCAGCGGTTTCTCCAGATTGCTTCAGCATTTCTCCGGCACCAAGAATCGTTTGTGTAATTAGTTTATCTGCGATTTCTTTCTCCAGTCCAGATTCAGTTGCGGCCTTCTCCATTGCTTCTACCAGATAGTAGAAATATGCCGGCCCACTTCCAGATACTGCTGTCACAATATGCATGTCTTCTTCTTTTACAATCGCAGTAATACCAATTGATTGAAAGAGAGACTCAACGAGAGTAACCTGTTGCTCTGAAGCAAATTCCCCTGCGGTAATTGCAGTCGCTGAGCGGCCAATCGATGCTGATGTATTTGGCATTACGCGTACAACTCCTGCATCGATTCCAATGTTACTACGAATCGATTCTGTCGTCACACCAGCAATGATTGAGACGATCAATTGATTCGGATTCAAATAAGCTTTAATTGATTCGAGCGATTCCTCTACATTATTAGGTTTTACAGCAAGCATGACAATATCCGCATAACTAAATGCTTCTTCCTTATCAGTCGTACATTGTACACCGTAGTTATTTTTCATTTGCTCTAGTCGTTCCAGGTTACTTCGATTCGTAACGATAATTTGTTCCTTATTAACCACTTCGGATCTTATCATTCCAGAAATAATCGCTTCTGCGACAGATCCAGCCCCTAAGAAGGCTATTTTCTTATCCATCAGACAAATCCCTCTTCCATATGTAAAAACTTCCTTTAAATAGGTTTATACAGTTATTATTTTATTTTGAACTATATTCGTTCATCCCTTTTTTGTCAAGGCGAAGAGAGGGATAAACCCGTCAATGGTTTCCAATTTTTGATATAATTTACTTAGCCTATATTTAAAGGTAAGAAAGGACAACTAGATATGGAAAAGGATTACCTACAGCAATTAAAGGAAATCAGAGATGAAGTAACCCGATTCATGATGACATATAAATTTGGCTTGCGAGAGATGGATACGAAGTTAACGATTTTAAAAGAGGAGTTCCAGCATTTTCACGATTATAATCCAATTGAACATATCAAATCACGTATTAAGTCACCAGAAAGTATTTTGCAAAAGGCACATCGTAAAAACATTGAGATGTCGTTAGATTCTATTAAGAAAAATATAAGAGATATTGTTGGAATTCGTATTGTCTGTTCTTTTAATACGGATATTTATAGGATAAGTGACATGATTCAAAAACAGAAGGATATTATGCTAATTGAATGCAAAGATTATATTAAAAATCCAAAACCAAATGGTTATAAAAGTCTACACTTAGTGCTAGCTATCCCTGTATTTATGTCTGACCGTGAAGAGCAAGTATATGTTGAAATTCAGATTCGCACAGTGGCAATGGACTTCTGGGCAAGTCTAGAGCATAAAATATACTATAAATATAATAAATCAATACCTGACCACTTAGAGAAGGAATTAGCCGATGCGGCAACTGCTGCAAATGAATTGGATTTGAGGATGGAACAACTTTATAAGGAAGTAAATTATATTAAGGAACATCAAGTACCCGATTATGACGAAAACTACTTAGGAATTGACGATGTGAAATTACAAATTCCGAAGCATTTTTTAGACTCATTTCTAAAGGAAAAATAATTAGAGGACCTAAGTGCAAATAAGGAAGTTTTTTCTTAATTACTAAAAAAACCGCTACAAAATTGTAACGGTTTTTATCTATTAATTATTCTAATTAAATTCAATTAATGGAGGAGGTAGAGGGATTCGAACCCCCGCGCGGTTTGACCCGCCTGTCGGTTTTCAAGACCGATCCCTTCAGCCGGACTTGGGTATACCTCCGTAACGACAAGATATAATATATCATGCTCATTTTAGATTGTCAATATTTTTTTCGACATATTCCCCCTTGATTCTCCAGTCTTACTTTGGATTATTTCGTTATGTTTGTTGTTATTTGGTTGTATAAAGTGAGAAATCATTTTGGAGAACAATTGCTCTCTGGCCAGTCGCTCCGAAAATACACTTCGCTGGGTTTGTGCGTTTGCTATCGTTTATCCACCTATTCATAGGATAAAGTAAAATCTCGCTCTCTTACAGCTATAGATTATAACGGAGAACTAGAAACTCCTCTGAAATATCAATGTAGCCTGTTCTCTTGGTACAGCTTTTAACAACTGATTGAAACACCATTGCATAAGTCACATTTTTCCTATATGAGGAAAAAAGGTAGAGAGCAATTTCTGCTCTCTACCTAATCTGAAACTATTTAATTACTTCTTTGCCACCCATGTATGGACGCAATGCTTCAGGAACGATTACAGAACCGTCCTCTTGCTGATAATTTTCTAAGATAGCCGCAACTGTTCTACCAATTGCAAGTCCTGATCCGTTTAGTGTATGCACATATTCAGGCTTGCCATTTGCTTCTCTTCTAAAGCGAATGCCTGCACGTCTTGCTTGGAAATCTTCGAAATTAGAGCAAGAAGAAATTTCGCGATACTTCTCTTGGCTAGGCATCCAAACCTCAATGTCATATTTCTTCGCTGCCGTAAATCCTAAATCACCTGTACACATGCTCATTACACGGTATGGCAGGTTTAGAAGCTGCAATACTTTTTCAGCATGCCCGGTAAGAACTTCTAATGTTTCATAAGAATCCTCTGGTTTTACAAAATGAACGAGTTCCACTTTATTAAATTGATGCTGGCGAATTAAGCCACGTGTGTCACGTCCAGCAGAGCCTGCTTCAGAACGGAAGCTTCCGCTAAATGCAACATATTTAATCGGTAAATTCCCACCTGGTAAAATTTCATCACGATGATAGTTTGTTACTGGTACCTCGGCAGTCGGAACCATAAAGTAATCCCAGCCCTCTAGCTTGAACGCATCCTCTTCAAATTTCGGAAGCTGTCCAGTACCAGTCATTGAAGCACGATTAACGATTGTTGGCGGAAGCATTTCTACATAACCATGTTCATCTGCATGCAGCTCCATCATAAAGTTAATTAGTGCACGCTCAAGTCTTGCACCAAGTCCTTTGTAAAATACAAAACGACTGCCTGTTACCTTTGCTGCTCGCTCAAAATCTAAAATGTCCAGCTTAGAAGCAATATCCCAGTGAGCCTGTTCCTGATAATCAAACGTAGGCTGGACACCCCAATTACGAATTTCAATATTATCCTCTTCGTCCTCACCAATTGGTACACTTTCATGTGGAATGTTTGGAATAGATAGCATAATTTGTTGTAATTGCTCTTCAATTTCATTTAACTGGCGGTCAAGTACGGAAATCTGATCACCAACTTCACGCATTTCTTTGATTGCTGGTTCTGCGTCTTTTTTCTCTCGCTTCAATACAGAAATCTGTTTCGTCGCTTCATTTCTTTTCGCCTTTAATTCTTCTGTTTGGATAATTAATTCTCTTCGTTTACTGTCCAATTCTTCAAAATGATTAAGCTCAGATAAATCCTCTCCGCGATGTGTAAGCTTATCCTTTACCTCTGTAAAATTGTTACGTAAATACTTCATGTCTAACATAAAAATTCCTCCTTATATTGTTTTAATTAGTAAGCACTATGGTGTATGCAGAATGATTAGCCTCTATTTTGCATACAAAAAACTCCCGTCCCTAATAAATAGGGACGAGAGTATATTTCCCGCGTTGCCACCCTTGTTGAAGAGAATTGTCTCTTCCGGCTCAAACGTGTTAACGGTACGATACCGGGTTTATTTACTAAGATACGGGTCTTTTCCATAAACCAGTTCAAGGATGGATTCACAACATTCTAACGTCGATTTGCACCAACCACCGACTCTCTCATGAAAGAGATGCTGTTACTATTTCCTATCAATACTGTTTGCATTTAATTACAGTCTATTTTAATCAATTTTCTAATTGAATGCAAGTGCTACTAAAAATTAGCTGAATAGACCTTTAATCCAATCTACAGAAGCAGTGAATAGATTTGCAAAGAAATCACCAATTGCACCTAATGTAAGCATAAACCAATTTGATTTCTCTACTGCATCATCCGTTACTAACTCAATAGTAGATTCACTTTCAGGGAAAATATAGCCAAAATCATTTTCACCGTCAAATTTGACGGTTGCTGTACCAACTACTTCTCCCTTTTCAATCGGTGCTGTTAATTCGCCATCTTCATTAAGTTTATCTTTATCGATATTGTATTCAATATGATACTTGTCCGCATTATCTGGATCGATTGGTAATGTTACTCCTTCATTTAAGGACACTTCAACCGTATCTTCTTTCCCTTTTGCAACTGGTATTGCAGATTCACCCTCTAGCTTATAGCCTTTCGGGAATAATTCTGTTGATTGGAATTGTGTATAACCGTAATCCATCAATTTCGCTGTTTCTTTAAAGCGTTCATCTTCACTAGCCGTTTTCATAACAACTGAAATCAATCGGCTGCCATTACGTTCAGATGTTCCTGTAAACGTATATCCTGCTAAAATCGTATGGCCAGTTTTTAGCCCGTCCATACCTTCATAATAATATTGCTTAAAATTAGTTGCGTCATGCGGAAGCATCCAATTAAGATTCTCTACTGTATATCCTTCAAATTCTACTGTCGTTTGTTTCGATATATCCAATGCTTCTGGATAATCATTGATTAAATGAAATGCTAATAGTGCAGCTGATTTAGCTGATAATAAGTTGCTGCCATTTTCATCTGTTAAGTCTGGATTAATTCCAACAAGGTCAGCATTATCGATACCCGTTGAATTGACAAATTTAGCTTCAGGAAGACTCATTTCCTCCGCTTTTTGATTCATTAACTTTACAAATTCAGCTTCAGAACCAGAAACGAGTTCTGCAAGTGCAATCGTTGTACCATTATCAGAGAATACTGCCATAGCATTATATAGATCACGAACTGTATAATCTTTATTTTGTGTTAATCCAATACCTGAAAATGATGGATTTGCAGAAACTTTGTAAGGATAATCACTAATTTGTGTGGTTGTATCCCAGCTAATATCTCCGTTATTAATTGCTTCAAGTACTAGATACTCTGTCATCATTTTTGTCATGCTTGCTGGAGGAAGAGCTACATCGGCATTTTTAGAATATAAAACCTTCCCTGTTTCAGCATCTACTAATATTGCTGATTCTGCATTAAGATCTAACGTTCCTGCTGCTTGTGCAGAAAATGATGGTATTATTAATGACGTCATAAATACTAAGGAAATAAGTAAAAATGACAGTCCTTTCTTTACATTTTGTTTCAACTTCCCGTACCTCCAACAATTTTTTGTACAATAAAAATATGCACCATATTATTTTAACATAGAAAAGGGCAAAAAAATAGACGGGACGTTGAAACCCCCATCTACTTTCTTACAAATTTCTTATAACCTATCGGATTGAATAGTTTGGCGCTTCTTTCGTAATTTGAACGTCATGTGGATGACTTTCAAGTAATCCTGCATTCGTGATCCGGATAAATTGGCTATCCTTACGCAGTGCTTCAATTGTACCTGTGCCACAATAGCCCATTCCTGAACGTAATCCACCAACTAATTGATGTACCGTATCTGCAACAGATCCTTTATATGGAACTCTTCCTTCAATACCTTCTGGAACGAGTTTCTTATTATCGGATTCTTCCTGGAAGTAGCGATCCTTAGAGCCTGCTTTCATTGCTCCTAATGAGCCCATTCCACGATATACTTTATATTTTCTTCCTTGGTAAATCTCTGTTTCACCAGGGCTTTCTGTTGTCCCTGCAAACATGCTGCCCAACATAACGGCATGTGCACCTGCTGCCAATGCCTTGACGATATCACCAGAATATTTAATTCCCCCATCAGCAATGACTGGAACGCCATATTCACTTGCCGCTACAGCACAATCATGTACTGCAGTTATTTGTGGTACACCAACGCCTGCTACAACACGTGTTGTACAAATTGATCCAGGACCAATACCTACCTTAACTATTGTAGCGCCAGCTTCGATTAGGGCCTTTGTGCCCTCAGCAGTTGCGATGTTACCTGCAATAATATCTAACTCAGGGAATATTTCACGTATCGCCTTAATCTGATCCAATACACCTTTTGAATGTCCATGTGCAGTATCGATGACAATGGCATCAACTCCAGCATTTACCAATTTTTCAATTCGTTTTACAGAATCGCCAGTAACTCCTACTGCTGCTGCTACAATTAGTCTTCCTTGCTTGTCCTTAGCTGCATTTGGAAATTCGATTACTTTTTCAATATCCTTAATCGTGATTAGCCCTTTTAGAATATTATTATCATCTACTAATGGCAGCTTCTCGATTTTATATTGCTGCAGAAGATTCTCAGCCTCTTCTAATGTCGTTCCTACTGGGGCTGTGACTAGGTTTTCACTTGTCATTACTTCAGCAATGGAGATTGAATAATCTTGAATAAATCGTAAATCTCGGTTAGTTAAAATACCTACTAATTTTTGTTCTTCAATTGAATTTACAATCGGAACGCCAGAAATACGGAATTTACCCATTAAATGTTCTGCATCATATACTTGATGCTCAGGAGTTAAGAAAAATGGATTCGTAATAACGCCGCTCTCTGAACGTTTCACACGGTCAACCTGTTCTACTTGCTCTTCAATCGTCATGTTCTTATGAATCACACCAAGGCCGCCTTGACGAGCCATTGCAATTGCCATTTCTGCTTCTGTGACAGTATCCATTCCCGCACTAATAAACGGTGTCTTTAGCTTTAAATTCAGCGATAAATCTGTACTAAGATTAACATCCCTCGGCAAAACCTCTGATGCTGCAGGCAGCAACAACACATCATCAAATGTTAATCCTTCTTTCGTAAACTTATCTTCACGCATTATTAGTCCTCCTTTTATTTGTATGTATGTTATGAAGTAAAAAGATTAAACTAGGTAGGTACATCTATTTTTATATACAATACGCCAAGATATCCTAATTTTCAACTAGAGATTAATGGAAACCAAATAGAAAATAGATTCAGAAATCTTAATAGAGGTAAATTTATGAATAAATCAAATGAATTTTATACCTATCTGCAATCACAACAAACAGCGCAAAGATACCTATTACAATGTTATAAAAAAATTGGCACCAAAGATGCAGAATCAAAGAGCTATGCAAATTGTAATACGTTTATCTACTATCTTGATCATGGGAATCGTTTTTTCGAAAGTGGGAAACAGCTTGATCTCTTTGCGCGCCCGATATTGTATTTTTATGGATTGACACATTTATTAAAAGCATGCCTTTTAACAAAACGACCGGATTACCCTGAATCGACAACTTATTTAGCCCATGGTGTTACAGCAAGAAAACGGAAGAAAAAGAATTATAGCTTTATGGAGGATGAGGTGAAGGTGCAGCATCATGGTCTTCTTCCATATTTCTCTGAACACTTATTATCTATGAAAAAATTGCCATTTGAGAAAATTAAAATGGGAGAACTACTCGCTTTAATCCCTGAGATGGATTCCTACTTTACATACGGTAAACAAGCAAAAATGGTGACTATTGGATCTTGTCACTCTCCACATTTACAATTTCCTATGCATCTATTGGATACCTATCATTTAACAGAGAACGCTTTTATCCACCGAGTTCAAGCCTATTTACCATGTATCAAGCAAATCAAACATGATAAATCTACCATCCATGTAGAATTAAATTCATTGCTCAGGCAATCAGCAGGAGGTCCCTTTTTCTTTCATATGGAGGATGAAACTATTTACTTCCCAATCCACCGTGAATCATATTGTCCGATTTCTGAGATTATTATTCACTATTTGCTTTTATATAATCTAAGTATGCTTAGTCGCTATGAAGCAGAGTGGTGGGGCGAGCTATTACAATTAAAGCCTGATCAGGATTATCCATTCATCACACATTTCCTGCAGATTACTGCCAAGAAAATGCCAATGATGCTTGAGCAGGCACTATACACAAACTAAGCAAACGGAAGGGAATATAGCAGAGCATATGCAGCAATAAAGCTCACATTGTATCATTAAAAATAAGAAATGATCCTTAAAATAAATAGGACCAGCCATCAGGCTAGTCCTTCATAACTTTTTCAATATATAAATCAGGCATATCCTTTAATACAATAAGTTCATCGCTATCAATCAGCTGGATGATAGGTCGTGTTGGATGATCAGAATCAACAAATATGATTTTACCAATCTGACCATTGGATAGGACAACCTGTGAACCAATCGCAACATTAATCAAATGATGAATAAAGACCTTTACAATTTGATAATCTAACCTCGAATATTGCTCTTTTTGAAGCTCTTCAATTACTTGAAATGCGGATTTCTTTTCCCGATATAATCGGTCACTCGTCATCGCATAGTACGTGTCGGCAATAGCAATAATTCTTGAGTAAATGTGGATTTTATCCTGTGTTAACCCTAATGGGTAGCCGCTGCCATCTAATCGTTCATGATGCTGTAAAACAGCCAGCTTCACAGCGGGGTTAATTGCTGGAAGATGTTCCAGTAGACGATACGCATATGTTGGATGTTTTTTAATCTCTGCAAATTCGGAATCAGTGAGATAGCTCGCTTTAGAAATAATTTTAGGATCTATTTTTGCCATTCCACTATCACTTAGGAATCCAGCAAGCCCAATTTGTAACCATTCACCTTTTGGATAATCCAGCTTTTTACCTAAATATGCAGAAAGTATACCAACTGCTACACTATGGTAATAAATATACTCTGATTTCGTTGTATCATGATGAAGGGTATATGCTTCGATATTAATGTTTTCAATTCTTTCTAACAGTGGGATAATAAGTTTCCTTACAGCCGGTATATCAATCGGCATTCCATTTTGCCATTGGTTAAATAGTGTCTTATAATTTGCTACCACTTCATTAAATTGATCAGAAAAAGATTGATTTTGCTTACTTGCTTGCTTTGTCTTTAGTTGCTCTTGTTTAATAACCTTCTTTTGATCAATCGGCTTTGGTATATATTTATCGCCATTTATTAGCTTCGAAGCAACAGCTACTGTTTGAACTAAGTATTTCTGCAAAACTATAATATGTTCATCTGTTAAAACTGTATTCTCTGGTATGATTGGCCGATTTGACTTTCCATTAACGTCCCTTATCAAAACGCATCCTGGAATAAGTTGTGATGGTTCTACTAACATATTATTTTCCCCCAGTTGCCCTTATGTAAATAGTAGATAAGGTGACTACTTCAAAAGTAAGCCACCTTATCTGTTATTCATTTTATTCTTCTGTATCTTGATTTACTTCTGAATCTGTCGTTTCATCTGTATTCTCAACGAGTTCCTCTTCGGCATCTTCTTCATGCTCGATTTTCGCAACTGTTGCTACTTCCTCGCCGTCCTGCAAGCGAATTAAACGAACACCCATTGTGCTGCGTCCAGTTTCAGAGATACTTTCTACTGGAATACGAATCAACACACCAGCAATCGTAATGAGCATTAAGTCTTCGTCCCCTGTTACAGCTTTAACCGCTACAACATGACCCGTTTTCTCATTTAATTTACTTGTAAATACCCCTTTACCACCGCGATTAATTCGGCGATACTCAGCTTCTGGTGTTTGTTTTCCATATCCATTACTAGTAACATGCAGAATTTTCGAGTCAGTCTCGATAATTTCCATGGAAACAACGACATCGTCATCGCGTAATGAAATCCCTTTTACCCCTGCAGCTGTTCTTCCCATTGAACGGATTTGTGTTTCTTCGAAGCGAATGAGATAACCATTCTGAGTTGCAATCATAATATCCTTCGTACCATCAGTTAGCTTAACGGAAATAAGCTCATCTTCCTCACGTAGGCCAACAGCAATAATTCCACCTTTGCGGATATTGGCAAACATAGATAATGACGTACGCTTCGTGATTCCTTCTTTAGTTGTAAAGATGAGATATGCATCTTCTCTGTATTCATTTACAGAAATTACAGCATTAATCCATTCTCCCTTTTCGATTTGCAGCATATTAATAATAGGGATTCCCTTAGCTGTACGGCTAAATTCAGGTACTTCATATCCTTTAGCCTTATAAACCTTCCCTTTATTCGTAAAGAAGAGAATCGTGTCATGCGTTGAAGTCGATAATAAATGCTCTACGAAGTCGTCCTCATTTGTCCCCATACCTTGAATTCCTCGACCACCACGGTTTTGCGTACGATAGGTCGATACTGGAAGACGTTTAATATAGCCCTGATGTGTAAGGGTAACAATAATATCCTCGACTGGAATTAAATCTTCATCTTCAAAGAATCCTATGCCGCCAGCGACAATTTCTGTACGACGGTCATCATTGAAGCGTTCCTTAATTTCAAGGAGCTCTTCACGAATGATTTCCAATAGCTTCTCTTCATCCGCTAGAATCGCCTTTAACTCTGAAATAAGCGCTTGTAGCTCATTATATTCATTTTCTATCTTTTCACGCTCTAAACCAGTTAATCGTTGGAGACGCATATCCAATATTGCTTGTGCTTGCTTCTCGGATAAATTAAAACGCTCCATTAACCCATTTCTTGCGATATCCGTTGTTTTCGAATTACGAATTAATGAAATTACCTCATCAAGATGATCGAGAGCTATTCGCAATCCTTCTAAAATATGTGCACGTGCTTCAGCTTTCCTGAGCTCGAATTCCGTACGACGTCGAATAATTACCTTCTGATGATCTAAGTAATGCACTAAACATTGCTTGATTGTTAGCACCTTAGGACGTCCATCAACAAGGGCAAGCATATTAATACCAAATGTTGTTTGCATCGACGTATATTTATACAAATTATTTAGCACGACATTAGCATTAGCATCACGACGCAGCTCCATCACGACACGCATCCCATTACGGTCTGATTCATCTCGTAAATCAGTAATACCTTCAATACGTTTGTCTCGTACAAGCTCAGCAATTTTTTCAATTAATCTCGCTTTGTTAACTTGATAAGGCAATTCCGTAACAAGAATCGTTGATTTGCCATTTGCATGCTCTTCAATTTCTACTTTAGCCCGAATCGTGATCGATCCTTTACCAGTTTCATATGCTTTACGGATGCCACTTCTACCGATGATAGTTCCCGCAGTTGGGAAATCCGGACCAGGAATATAGCCTTCCATTAGCTCATCAACCGTAATCTCTGGATCTTTACTCACCGCTAGAACTGCATCAATTGTTTCTCCTAAGTTATGTGGTGGAATGTTAGTTGCCATCCCAACAGCAATTCCCGACGTTCCATTAACAAGTAAATTAGGGAATCGGGCAGGGAATACAATTGGTTCCCGTTCTGAACCATCATAGTTATCGCGGTAATCAATTGTTTCTTTATTGATATCACGGACAAGCTCCATGGCAATCTTCGACATTCTTGCTTCCGTATAACGCATTGCCGCCGCTGAATCACCGTCAACTGATCCGAAGTTACCGTGTCCATCAACAAGCATATATCGATAACTAAAATCTTGTGCCATTCGTACCATCGTCTCGTAAACTGCTGAATCACCATGTGGATGGTACTTACCAATTACTTCACCGACAATACGTGCTGATTTCTTATGTGCTTTATCAGAGTGCATTCCTAAATCATTCATTGCATATAAGATTCTTCGGTGCACTGGCTTCATGCCGTCACGTACATCCGGTAATGCCCTTGAGACGATAACACTCATAGAATAATCGAGAAAAGATGTACGCATTTCTTTACTAATATTTATTTCTTGAACACTTTGGCGTTCTTCCTCTGCCATCCTGATACCTCCTAAAAGAAAAGCACTATCTGTGCTTTTCTAGATGTCAAATTTAGATAAAATCATCTAATTCTGACGGCCGTTCCTGAAATTGTAATTATATATCTAAATTTTGAACGTATTGCGCATTATCCTCAATAAAGATTCTTCTCGGCTCCACTTTATCGCCCATCAGCATATCGAAGACCTGATCAGCGTCAACTATGTCGGTTAATTCAACTTGAAGCAATGTTCGTTGCTCTGGATCCATTGTCGTATCCCATAGCTGTGTTGCATCCATCTCCCCTAGTCCTTTATAGCGCTGAATACCAGGCTTCGGCGCCTTTGGCAGCTCTGCTAATAACGCATCTAATTGCTTATCATCATAAACATAACGCACTGATTTCCCTTGCTTCACTTGGTAAAGTGGTGGCTGTGCAATATAAATATAACCATGCTCAATTAATGGACGCATATAGCGGAAGAAAAATGTTAACAGTAAGGTACGAATATGCGCACCATCAACATCGGCATCCGTCATAATAACAACTTTATGATAACGTGCCTTCGTTATATCGAAGTCTTCTCCAATACCGGTACCAAGTGCTGTAATCATTGAGCGTATTTCTGTATTGGATAAAATACGGTCAAGACGGGCCTTCTCAACGTTTAAAATTTTCCCGCGTAATGGAAGGATTGCTTGGAAATGGCGATCTCGTCCAGACTTCGCAGAACCACCTGCAGAGTCACCCTCAACAATATAGAGTTCACTGATTGATGCATCTCGAGATGAACAGTCAGCAAGTTTCCCAGGTAAGCTTGAAATCTCTAAAGCACCTTTTCTTCGCGTAAGCTCTCGAGCCTTTTTAGCAGCCGCTCTCGCTCTGGATGCCATTAAGCCTTTTTCAACGATTATTTTGGCAACAGCAGGATTTTCATATAGGAATTTTGAAAATAAATCACTAAAAATTGAATCGGTTACTGTGCGCACTTCACTGTTTCCGAGCTTGGTTTTTGTTTGCCCTTCAAATTGTGGGTCAGGGTGCTTAATTGAGACAATTGCAGTCATCCCTTCACGCACGTCATCACCCGATAAATTCGTTTCATTTTCTTTAATTAAACTATTTTTTCGTGCATAATCATTAATTATTCGAGTTAACCCTGTTCTAAAACCGACCTCATGGGTTCCACCCTCATACGTATGAATATTATTAGCAAATGAAAGAAGATTACTAGCAAATCCATCATTATATTGAATGGATACCTCTACTGAAATTTCTTGATCTTCACCTTCTGCGTAGAATGGCTCATGTAATACTTCTCTCGTTCGATTAATGTACTCAACGTAAGATTTTATTCCACCTTCATAGTGAAATGTATCCACTTCTTCATCTGTCCGTTTATCTTCTAAAGTAAGTGTTAATCCTTTATTTAAAAAGGCTAATTCACGAACGCGTTTAACTAATGTGTCATAGTCATACACTGTCGTTTCTGTGAATATTTCTGGGTCTGGAGAGAAATGAGTAATGGTACCCGTTATTTCTGTTTCACCAATAACTTTAAGTTCTTCAGAAACCTTTCCTCTTTGGAAACCTAGAAAATGTACCTTTTGATCACGATGGACGTATACCTCTAGACTACTCGATAAGGCGTTTACAACCGATGCTCCAACACCGTGAAGTCCACCTGAAACTTTATAGCCGCCACCCCCGAATTTTCCTCCCGCATGAAGAACAGTCATAATAACTTCTACTGCTGGTCTTCCAGTCTTCTTCTGGATATCAACTGGAATACCACGCCCGTTGTCCTTTACTGTGATGCTATTATCTTTTTCGATAATAATATCGATGCGATCACAATAACCCGCTAATGCTTCATCAATACTATTATCAACGATTTCCCAGACGAGATGATGCAATCCCTTTTCGCTCGTTGATCCAATGTACATTCCTGGACGTTTACGAACCGCTTCCAATCCTTCAAGGACCTGAATCTGATCTGCATCATATGCTGTATTATTTGAAACTTTGTCATCCATTGACATGCTCTCACACTCATTTCTTTTAGAAAACTTAGGAAATGCCTACAAGACGATTTCCTCTTTACTTTTAATTAGAAAACTTAAGAATAACCAAGTCTTTCGGTAACTGGTCTGCCTTCACTTCACTTATTCGTTTTTCCAACTATCAAAACAATATGTTTAACCCTTAAAGTTTTTACCCATTAAGGGGTTATTTGATCTGAATAATCTTCTAGCTTGCTAATTGTCGATATCATATTAGCCCGCTTTTGCAATGTCGCCACCGATATCGTCGTGTAGTAAATCATATCTTTTGTGATGACGAGTGATTTTGCCTTTACAGCTGGACCAATGATGTTTTTTTCTTTAAAAGCTCTTTTGATCATTTCATCCATAATGACTGATGAGGCAATCAGATGATAATCAATAATTGCAATAATATCTTGGGAGCGAATAACGTTTGCATTGCCAATATGAATAAACATTCTGGAGACCCCCTTGGAATTTGGTCTATTTCACTATTTCTCCATTAGCAATCCGAATCAACTCCGCTTTTTTTAAGGTTTCATGGTTAATTCCATCCACACTCGTAGTGGAGACAAAGGTCTGTACTCTTCCTTGGATGGTATTTAATAAATGGGATTGACGATGATCATCCAGTTCACTTAACACATCATCTAAAAGCAAAATTGGATATTCACCAATTTCTTTATGGATGAGTTCAATTTCCGCCAGTTTGACTGATAATGCGGTTGTTCGCTGTTGTCCTTGAGATCCAAAGGTTTGTACATCCTTCTTATTCACAGAAAAAAGCAGATCATCACGGTGGGGGCCAATAAGCGTGGTGCCACGTTCTATTTCCTTTGTTTGCATATCTTGAAATTTTGATAAATAGATCGTTTCTATTTTTTCTTTGTTTGCATCTTCTGATACTTCAATCGTAGCTTGATACTTAATTTCTAAATCTTCTCGTTCTCGACTAATTTCAAAATGAATCGGACTCGCCCAAGTACGCAATAATTTTAAAAATGTAAACCGTTTTTCTAATATAATTGCAGCATGTTCAACTAATTGATCCGTTAATACTTGGAGCATTACTTTATCCGACTTACCACTTCGTTGCATTTGCTTTAATAAATGATTTCTTTGTTTCAATACCTTTTGATATTGTCCTAAGTGGTAGATATAAGTTGGCTGAATTTGTCCAAGCTCCATATCGATAAACCTTCTTCTAATCTGTGGTGCCCCTTTGACTAAGTTCAAATCTTCAGGAGCAAACATGACTACATTGACCGCACCGATATAGTCGCTGAGGCGGCCTTGTTCCAATCTATTTAATTTTGCTTTCTTCCCCTTATTGGAAATGGTGATTTCTAAAGGAATCGATTGCTGACGTTTCGTTACCCTACCTTCTATTTTAGCATATTCTTTGTCCCATTGGATAAGTTCTTTTTCATGTGTTGTTCTGTGAGACTTTGTAAAAGCTAATACATGGATTGCTTCCATTAGGTTTGTTTTTCCTTGAGCATTCTCACCAATAATCACATTTACCTTATCATCGAATGAAACCTCTAATTGCTCATAGTTTCGGTAGTTTTTTAAATTCAATTGTTCAATGTGCATGCAGCTTAATCCTCTTTTTTAACAACGTAAGAACCTACATCCTCTATCTCTACCACATCATTTGTATAGAGTTTTCTTCCACGGCGATGCTCTAATTCTCCATTTACGATTACGCCAACATCCTGTAAGTAGGATTTCACCATACCACCAGATTCCAATATGTTCAAAAGCTTTACAAACTGTCCCAGTGTTATGTAATCCGTATTGATTTTGACTTCTTCTTGCATTTTTTATCACCAGATTCTGTTCGATTTTTTAAAGAGAACGCTATATTTTTGACTTTAACTTTATTTTAAAGTAATTAACCTTTAAAAGTTATATATACCTATTTTACTAAAGATTTCACGTTTAGGGAAGGATTACCCTTTATTTAAGTTAAAAACGCCTCATTAGGGCTAAAAATTGATTATAAGTAGAAAAGGACTTTTATCCACATGTTGATAAAAGTCCTTTTCGCTGATTCACTTTTTAATAAGTTATTTAGTTTCATTTAATGCTATCAATATTAGCAATACTGATTTCGATTGCGGACAGCCGGCTATTTCTGTAGGAGTCTCCTATCATCCACTCTAATCAACGTTCAAGTAAGTGCGAATACGATATGAATAATTGATATTATTAGCACCACCAAAGCGAAGTGTATTTTCGGAGCGACTGGCCCAAGAGCATTTGGTATCTGCTATAGAAAAATAATCATTACTTTTTTATTAAACAGCCAAAAAATTAATACGTACGAACCGGCAGTATTAATTGCAGAATAGAGGTATCGTCCAATGGGCGAATGATAAATGGACGCATTGCTCCGGTAAAGTCAATTGTTACTTCGTCGTATTCAATCGCTTTTAGTGCATCAATCATATACTTCGAACTAAATGATATTTTCAAATCTTCTCCATCAATCGATTGAATTGACATTTCCTCTTCAACATTTCCGATTTCTGGTGAATTACTTGTAATTTCGATTTGATTATTGCCTTGTGTCGCTAATTTTACAACATTATTTCTTTCTTCCTTAGCAAGAAGGGAAGCACGATCAATTGTATTAAGTAATTCCTTCGTTTTAACTTGGATTTTCGTTTTACTCTGCTCAGGAATTAATCGTGATGTCTCTGGATAGTTTCCATCAAGTAAGCGTGATAAGAAGTTTAGATGTTTAGTACGGAATAGAATTTGGTTGTTCGTGACACTAATTTCAACCTGTTCCTCTGTATCATCTAATATTTTATTTAATTCATTCAGACTCTTTCCTGGGACAACTATATTTTTAAACTCAGTGTTTGCATTTGAAATCGGAACTTCTCTTGAAGCTAAACGGTGACTATCTGTCGCAACAAAGGTTAGTAAATTATCCTCCAATTTTACGCTTACACCGGTTAGAATCGGTCTAGTTTCCATTGTTGATACGGCAAAAACAGTCTGCTTAATCATGCTTTTTAGTAAATCAATCGGCATCTCGAAGCTATCTTCTGTTTGGATCTTTGGCAGTAATGGATATTCATCTGCATCTTGTCCATTCAAATTAAACTCTGCTTTTCCAGAACGAATGGTTACTTTTAAGTTATCATCTGATTCAATTTCTACTGTTTTCTCTGGAAGTTTACGTACAATATCTGGGAAGTATTTTGCCTGTAATACAATACTGCCTTCTTCTATTTGCTCGACATTCACGATTTCGTTTTCTTCAGCTGGAATATACGATTCAATTGAAATATCAGAATCGCTGCCAGTTAATGTTATCCCATGTTGTTTTGCTTCAATTTTTAATCCTGTCAAAATCGGAATAACGGTTCTTGAAGAGATTGCTTTCATCACATCTTGTACACCTGCGATTAATTGATCTCGTTGAATGATAAATTTCATAAAATAATCCTCCTATTGGAAGTTCTATATATATTTATTTTTTATATAAAAAGATAGTAATAATAGTAATAAGCACTGTGATTATGTTGATAAGTCAATTTTACATATGGTTGCTTTAGTTTTCCACATGTGGATAAGTTGTTCATAAGGGTGTTGCACTATAAACACTATTCACATGTGGAAAAACCCTATTGCTCATTTAAAACGATTTTAGGCGTTCTTTTAATTCTTCTATTTCTCGATTGAAGCTTGAATCCTCTGCAAGCATTCTTGAGATCTTGTCATGTGCGTGAATAACGGTTGTGTGATCCCGTCCACCAAATTCATCGCCAATTTTCGGCAAGGAAAAATCAGTCAATTCCCTTGATAGATACATTGCGATTTGTCTAGGAAAGGCAATAGACTTCGTACGTTTCTTTGCAATAAAGTCCTCCATGCGAACATTATATTTCTCGCCTACAATTTCCTGGATTCCTTGAATTGTTATTACTTTCGGTTTACTGCTTGGAATAATATCTTTCAATGCATCTGCTGCAAGTGACGCATCAATATCCTTGTTTACTAAGGAAGAATAAGCCACTACACGAATAAGTGCACCTTCTAGCTCACGAATATTCGTATCAATTTGATTCGCAATATAAAGCATGACTTCGCTTGGTATATCTAGTCCCTCTGCTTTTGCCTTTTTTGTTAAAATTGCTATTCTTGTTTCAAGATCTGGAGGTGTAATATCGGTAATCAATCCCCACTCAAATCTTGAGCGCAGTCTATCTTCAAGTGTTGGGATTTCCCGTGGAGGGCGATCACTCGAAATAATAATTTGTTTATTTTCTTCATGTAATGTATTGAAAGTATGGAAAAATTCTTCCTGGGTTGATTCTTTTCCAGCAATAAATTGAATATCATCTATTAAAAGCACGTCCACATTTCGATATTTATTTCGAAATTGTGCTGTTTTATTATCCATAATCGCATTAATGAATTCGTTGGTGAATTTTTCAGATGTTAAATAGACTACCTTCGCATTCGGATCATGCTCCCTGACATAATGGCCAACAGCATGCATGAGATGCGTCTTACCAAGTCCAACACCACCGTAAATAAACAGAGGATTATATGCTTTAGCAGGTGCTTCAGCTACAGCAAGTGAAGCTGCATGTGCAAAGCGATTACCTGCTCCAATTACGAAGGTATCGAAGGTATATTTCTCATTCAACATGGATTTTGATACGTCATTGCTTACAATTGCTTGCTTTTGCACTGGTTTCACTTCACTTATTTCTGGTGTTGAGTCAGGAATAATAAATTTTGCTTGTAATTTAGTACCCGTAATTTCATCGATAATATCAGATATTAGTTCGGTATATTGTGTTTCAAGCCAATCTCTAGCAAATTCATTTGGTGCAGAAATGACCAAGGTATTTTTTTCTAATGCTTCTGCTTTTGTATTCTTTAACCATGTATCAAAGCTAGGTTTGCTGACCTTTTCTTCAATTTTTTCCAAGGTAGCAAGCCAAAGCTCATCGATATTTTCCAAAATTTACTTCACTCCTTTCATCGGCAGATCGAAAACAATTAAATGTTTATATAGAATTAGCAAAGTATAAAAATTATCCTATTTCAATTCACGTGACAAGAGAAGCCACGTCGTACGTCGCTAAACG